>CBIMJO010000036.1:0-17917 GCA_966244135.1 uncultured Actinocrispum sp.
TCGCCTTGATCGCCCGTCTGTGCTTGACGTGAACAGTGTCCGTGGTCGGCGCTTCACTGTGCGGGCCTGCCCGTAGTCCCCATGGGAAATTCCTCGATGCCGAGCACCCGCAACAGCTCCAGCCGCTCGCGGGCCTCGGCGTCCGCGGGGGTGAGCACCAGCAGCTGCTGGCGCTGGTCGGGAGTGACCAGGGTCTCGCAGTCCATCACGATGCGGCCCACCTGCGGGTGCAGCAGGGTTTTGCGGTCGGCGCGCCGGACCGCGACCTCGTGCTCGGCCCAGAGCCGTCGGAAGTCGGTGCTCGCGGCCTGCAACCGGTCGACGAGTCCGGCGACGGTGGGGTCGCCGGACCGGCGGCCGGCGGCCGCGCGCAGGTCGGCCACGAGCTGGCGAGCCCGACATTCCTGCTCCTCGGGCGGGCAGACGGCGCGGGCAGTGGGGTCGGTGAACCAGCGGTACACGACGTAGCGCTGGTCGCCGGAGAAGCCGATGTGGTCGCCTGTCAGCAGGATGGCTGCCTGGTTCTGGGCGAGGACCTCACCCAGGTCGGACAGCACCAGGGCCGGGGTGTCGCCGAGCAGGTCGAGCATGCGCATCAGGCCGGCGCGGGCCAGGCGGGCCACCCTGTCGGCGGGCGGTGGCTGGTGCCCGGCCAGGTGGAACAGGTGGTCGCGCTCGTCGTCGGACAGGCGCAACGCCCGGGCCAGCGCGGCGAGTAGCTGGGTCGAGGGCTGGCTGCTGCGGCCCTGCTCGAGGCGTACGACGTAGTCCACCGACATGCCGGCGAGCATGGCCACCTCTTCCCGGCGCAGGCCGGTGATGCGACGGCGCGGGCCGTCCGCGATGCCGACCTCGGCCGGCCGGATCGCCGCGCGACGGCGGCGCAGGAAGTCGGCGAGTTCGTCACGTCGCATGGCTCCATGGTCCCTCGCGGGAGGTGACCCATCCAGGGAGCCGCACTCCCACGACAAACGCTCCGTTCCCTTGCGTCGCGACACAGGCCCCAAGATGGGTGACGGATCGACGACGGAGGAGAACGCGATGCAGACACGAATCCTGGGCCACACCGGACCGGCCGTTTCCGCGCTGGGCCTGGGAGCGATGGGCATGTCGGGCGCCTACGGCGCGGCCGACCGCGCGGAGGGTATCGCCACCGTGCGCGCTGCGCTGGAGGCCGGCGTCACGCTGATCGACACCGGCGACTTCTACGGCATGGGCCACAACGAGTTGCTGCTCGCCGAGGCACTGCGTGGCCGGGATCGTGACAGCTACCGGCTGAGCGTCAAGTTCGGCATGCTGCGAGGGCCTGGCTCCGAGTTCGCCGGGCCCGACAACCGCCCGGCCGCGGTGAAGAACTTCCTGGCCTACTCGCTGACCCGGCTAGGCACCGACCACATCGACATCTACCGCCCCGCCCGGCTCGACCCAGCGGTACCGATCGAGGAGACAGTGGGCGCGATCAAGGAGATGATCGACGCCGGGCACGTGCGACACCTCGGCCTCTCCGAGGTCGACGCGGCGACGATCCGCCGGGCGCACGCCGTGCACCCCGTCGCCGACCTACAGATCGAGTACTCGCTGCTCTCCCGCGCGGTGGAGACGGACGTCCTGCCCACGCTACGGGAGCTCGGCATCGGCCTGACCGCGTACGGCGTCCTGGGCCGCGGCCTGATCTCCGGGCACTGGTCCGCCGGCCACACCGCCGGCCCTGGCGACAGCCGCGGCTTCAGCCCGCGGTTCTCAACCGGGAACGTGCAACACAACCTCGTCCTCGTGGAGGCGCTGCGCCGGGTCGCCGAGGCGAAGGGGCGCACCGTCGCCCAACTGGCCATCGCCTGGGTAGCCGCACAGGGCAGGGACATCGTGCCGCTGGTCGGCGCCCGCACCCGCGAGCGGCTGGCCGAGGCACTGCCCGCGTTGGAGCTCAACCTCACCACGGACGACCTCGCCGAGATCGAGAAGGCGGTGCCGGCGGGCGCGGCGCGCGGCGACCGATACCCGTCCGCGTTCATGGCCAACCTCGGCGTGGGCAACTGAGTCCGGCTCTCCGGCGGGGTCCGTGCCGACGCGGACCCCCGCCGTTGACCTCGACAGCTCGACCATCCCGAACGGGCCGCAGCTGATCTCGTCAGTCAACGTCACTGGAGGCTCAGCCGTCCAGACGGCCACCCGATAGTCCCGGAAACTGCACTGTCATCGGCATGTGCGGATGCTCGGTCGCGCCATACCTCTGACTACACGTTGACCACGCGGCACGATCGGTGGTTGCTGCCGGGCGAGCAGGCGCTGGCCCGGTTTCCGCCTCCGATGCCAGTTGGCACACAGACGGTCACCGACCGTAAAGATTCCGCAATCAACGCCAGTCACGCTGGGCGGTGAGAAGCACACTGAAAGCGACCGTCGGGGGACGCGATCATGAGCTACGACTCGGCAACCGCCGCTGCCCGCCCCGCCAAGGTGACCGGGAAAGGCGGGTTGGCACACCGGCCGGCGATACTCGGTCTGCTCATGGCGGTCATCGTGGTGGACCAACTCAGCAAGTGGTGGGCCTGGCGATACGCGCCTCTGGTGAAGATCAACTACGGTGGCAACATCTTCGTGGGAGACACGATCAGCCAGTGGTACGCCGACCCAACCACCGGCGCACTGCTCGACCTGCTCGACGTCGGACTGCTGAACGTCGCCACACTCGTCCTGATACACCGCCGACCACCGGCCGTCGTTCTCGTTCCGGGTGGTCTGATGATCGGCGGCTGGTTCAGCAACCTGCTCGACCGCCTCGGGTTGCACTACGTGACCGCTCCAGGCAGCGTTCGCGGAGCGGTCGACTTCATTCCGCTCGATCCGCTTCGCTACAACCTGGCGGACGTGTTCATCGTCTGCGGAACGCTGTTGTTCATGCTCGCCGTAACCGTAAGCATGGTGTCCACGAACCGGTCCCCAGCCGCGTCTCCCGCACTCCCGACAAGGCATCGTCGAGGTCGAACATGGGTGTCCGGAGCCGCCACCGCGACCTGCCTCGTCGCCGTCGTCGGATTCGGCGCGGTGAACTACGGCGGTGTGACCACACCGAACCCGTCATCCACCAAAGACATCACCCGATGACCGGACATCCCTCGACCAGCGGCAATAGCGGATGTTCGCGCGGCGGCGTAGAGGGTGTTCGGACGCCTCGTCGACGATGTGGCCGCTGTGGATCTCGGCGGCCACGCCGTGTCATGACACCGCGTTTCGGTCCGGCTGCGCGGCCAGCCACCCGAAATGGCGGGCGGTGTTCGTCAGGATGTCCATCAGTTGTGGAGCGATATCGAACCGTTCGCGGTTGATCGTCAGGCTGTCCGCGAGGTCACCATGCGGAGAGGTGCGTTCGGTGGACGCCTTCCAGTCCGCCAGCATCTCCAGCAGGTCGACCAGGGTCATGCCGTTGATCCCGTCGGCGAAGTGCTCGGGGTGATGACGGTTGTGCGCGTAGTGGTGTCGCAGCCCCTCGCCCATCGCGTCGACCACGGTCCGATACTCGACGCTGCCGTAGGTCGTGGCGCGCAGTTGCGGCACGAACTCGTCGTAGACGGCCCGCTCCGGCTCGCGGGTCTTGCTCAGGTCGTGTCGGACCGACCGGTCAAGCAACTCCTTGATCAGCTCGCCCATCAGCTCGGCGACGCGCAGGCTATGCCACAGAGTGTCTGGCGTGGAGTCGTACGACATGGCCATGTACCCCCTCCGATGTGGGCCTCCTCAGCCATCAGCCAGGACGCCCGTGATGCGATTCCCAATGCGCAGGATCAAGTGTGCAGGTCCGCACCTGATCCGGAATGCCCACGTCGGCGATCTCACCACGGCCCAGCGCGTCTGCACCGCGGCCCGCCACGCCCAGTCGGGACCGCGACCCGCGGCCTGAGCGGACGTTCGATATCCGACAGATCGCGCCGGGGGCCTTGGACCGCCCTGGATAATCACACTATGCGCAACGTCGACGTGACCATCTCGGGCGAGGGGATCCGGCTCGGTCAATTCCTCGGACGGGCGGGCCTGGCCGTGGGCGCGCTCCACGCCAAGGTCATGATCGTGGAGGGGTGGGTCACCGTGAACGGCCGGGTGGAAACCCAGCCCGGCAGGCAACTGCGGCCGGGCGACCTGGTTGCGACCACCGGCCGCTCCGCCCGCGTGGTGACCGCAGCCCCGGGGCCGGCGAGGCCCAATGAATACGGGTAGGTCATCACCAGCACTGTGGTTCCGACGCCCGCAGTGATGGTCTCGAAGGGGCGCGCACACAGTCGGCTCGAAGCCAACGCTTCAACGCTCGCTCCTCGGCATGAGCGGAAGCGGACGACATGATCAATTGAAGTGCTCGCCAGCGCCATGGGCGGGTGCTCTAGGAGCCATGTGGTTACACGAGTACTGGGCACCGTTGACAAGGGAGCCCCAACCTGACGAAGGCCTGCTGGCGGACCCATATTTCGAAGCGCGGCGGCTGTTGACCCTGCCCGGTGCGCGGATCGTCGTACCGGCGGACTTCGGCACGGTCACCGCCGACGGGCTGGGCCCAACTGCGGTCGCACGCGGAACACGAGCCACGCCTCCGAGCCGCGAGGTCCGGGCCCAGGCCGCTGCGCATCACTCAGAACCTCGCCGGTGGACCACAGCCGCTCGACCGCTACCAGTACGAGTTGCCCGGCGCTACGCGCACGTCCTTTTGCGGCCGAGAACGGCGATCGCCAGACCGGGCCGACCGTCGCCGGGCGCACCGGGCGATCCACCGTCCGCTGGGTGCGAGGATGCCTGCCGGAGCCGTATGGCCGCGAGGCCTCCGCTCGACTACGGCGCCGCGACTCTACGCTGACGTGTTGCCCCGCAACGATGAAGCGGCTGCGGAGGCCCTCGCAGACCTCTACGAACTGACGACAGTGGACGTAATGACTGGGTCACGTACCGTCAATCACTAAGGCCACGACGCTACGCGGCGGATGTTCTGGTCAGTCGTTGTGCCACGCCCGTGAACACGACGGTGACCGGGCCGAGGATCAGCCACAGGATCGGTGAGTTGCTGGCGAAGGCATCGACCTTGCACCAGGCCGAGTACGGAACCGTTGCGCCTCACAGCGCGAATGCGGGCAGCGAGAGCCCGATCCGCCACCGCGGTTGTGCGCGCTCGGCTGGCAGTGTCCTCGAGGGCCATGATGAGGTTGCGGGCGGTTTGGATTTCCCAGGCCGCGGTTGGATGTGGATTCTGCGCTGCGCGTGCTCGATGACCACCAGGACGTACATGCGGACGCCGGTGAGGGTCTGCCACACGGTCGAGGCGGCGAGCTTGACGCCGAGGACGAGGAGTTCGCCGTGGATGCGGCGGTAGCCCCAGCTCGGGTTCTCTTTCGCCAGGCGTAGAACCAGGACTGGGATGGATCGGATCGTGCGGGGTCGTCCGGGTCGTTGGGTCGGCATGCTGCGGCGGGGTGTCGGCGGAGTAATTCGCGGTGCCAGCCCCCGGCTACTCGGCCATGCGCAGGGTCCGCCCCGTGGGGCGCGGTCCTGGTGACCCCTCGGCTGGTTGCGGGTAGCGTGGTCAGGACGGGGCCAGTTGCTGGCTGAGCACGTCGAATCCGGCGTCGAGGCGGATCACCTGGCCGGTGACCGAGCCGAAGCCGCCGTCGGCGAGCAGCGCGACCGCGGCGCCGATGTCCTCGGGCTCGAGAACCCGGCCGTGAACCGACCGTTGCGCAAAGGATGCGCGTCGGTCGTCGTCGAGAAAGCCTACTGTGGCGTCGGTGTTCACCGCGCCGAGCGCGATCGTGTTGACGGTGACGCCGTACTGTCCGGCGTCTGCGGCGACATGCCGGCTGAACGTGTTCAGCGCTGCCTTCGCGGTGGAGTGCGCGGCGATCATGCCGACCTTGTCCGCGAGGATGCTGGAGATGTAGATGATCCGTCCGGCACGCTGCTCGCGCATGATCGGAAGGACACGCTGGGTCAGGTGGTAGGAACCGGCGAGTTCGCCGACCACCTTGCCGGCGAACGCGTCCCATGGCAGCGACGCAAGCGGCTCGAACGGCGGCGGGACCGTGTTCGCGTTGCACACCAGCACATCCACGCGTCCATACGCGGCATGGACCCGGTCGACCAGTGCGGTCACCGAAGCGTCGTCGCACACGTCGGCCTGTTCGGCCTGGGCGGTGCCGCCTGCCGCCTCGATGTCGGCGACCACCTGCTTGGCCGCATCGGCGTTGTGGTGGTAGTTCACGATCACATGGTGCGCGCGCTGTGCCAGGCTACGCGCGATCGCTGCCCCGATACCGCGGCTCGCTCCGCTGACAAGTGCCACTGTGCTCATCGGTCCTCCTTGTGTGCCTTCGAGGTCCGACGCTAGCCGTTGGGCTTACTCAAGGTAAGGACTTACCTTTCTGTAAGCTCCATACATGGGCGAAAATGTTGAGGCCAAGCGGCTTCCGCGTAACAGGCACAGTGATCTGTTCCACAGCGAATGCCCGGGCCGGATCGTCTTCGACCGCATCACCAGCCGCTGGGCGCCGTTGGTCCTGGTCAAGCTGGCCGAAGGTCCGCTGCGGTTCTACGAGCTGCGCGACCAGATCGGCGGGATCAGTGAGAAGGTGTTGTCGGAGAAACTGCGCCTGCTCGCCCGGGACGGACTGATCGAGCGCACTGTCGAGCCGGCCATCCCGCCGCGGGTCAGTTATGCGCTCACCGACATGGGCCACAGCGTCGCCAAACCGCTGCGCCAGCTCATGCGCTGGGTCTCCGACCACGGCGACGCCATCCTGGACGCCCACGCACGGCACGACCACCAGAACTGACGTCAGGCTCGAGAGCAACACTTCCGCCCATCGGCATAGAACAGCGCACTCCAAACGGTGCTGGTCCGCCTACTGGCCATGTCTTCGTGCAGGGCGCGTGCGCGCTAGGCCTGCTGAAAGATCGCGCTCCGTAACAAGGCGATCAGTCGAACGGACCATCAAGCCAGTACTCGATTCGGCCCTGGTAGCTGTCGACGACGAGGTACCAAAAGCCGTCATAGGGCACGTCCAGCCGGACGGGACTCGACTCCCAGAAACCGCCGTGATACTCGTACTCCTCCTCGTCGAGGTACGCCTGGTAGTTCTCGGCGTCCATGAGGCAGACCCTTGCTCTTACCCCGCGAAGCCCCAGTGTGAAGTACGCACCACCCGCGCAAGACCCAATCTCTTCCCCGAAGTGCTCCACACGTCTGTTTCTAGCGGCGATCGGCGCACCACGGAACACCCTCCGACGGTCTCACGCCACGTCGACTTGACGAAACGGCGACCGCGGTGAGGCAGACCGGCTCCACAGCGACGGCACTGCGAGTGCCGAACCGGCCGGCCTGGATCAACCACGAGCCGCTGCTCGCCCAGTGCGGCTGAGAGACGCGGGCGAACCCGTCCGCCCATCGGCATGAGCGTGCGTCCATTGTGGTCACTCGTGAGGTGACCACTTCGCGGCATAGAAAGGACGTCGCGCAGCCGCTGGCTGATCCGGCCGAGATATCGCGGCCTGAACGCGAGCTGATGAGACGGTGCCTCGCCGGAACGACGATCGGCTGTGCGCGGGAAGGCCAAGAACCTGCCCGGCTTCCACGACGTCCGCTCCTGCCCGCAGGCGCACCGGCTGCCCGGCCTGGTGATCTTCCGGTTCGACGCGCCGCTGATGTTCGCCAACGCCAAGACGTTCCGCGACGAGATCCGCCGGCTGGCGGCGGCAAGCCCTGCACCTCGCTGGATCGTCGTGGCCGCCGAGCCAGTGACCGATGTGGACACCACCGCGGCCGACATGCTGCGCGAACTCGACGACGAGCTCGACAAGCGCGGCACCCCATCTGGTGCTCGCCGAGCTGAGGGACCCGGTGCGGCGCAAGATCGGCCTCTACGAGCTGAGCCGTACTCTTGATCCGGCCCATTTCTGTCCCACCGTCGACTCCGCCGTGACCGCGTTCTGCAAAGAGACGAACACCGCTGGATTTCCTTCAGTGCAGGTGAACCAGAACGAGGTTCTTCATCAGGATCATGACGACGCCGAGCAGCCCGGCCGCACAGGTCGCCCCGATCAGCGCCGGTCCACGCAGCCGGGCGGCCCGCGCCGCCGACCACGCGTGGTACACCAGCAGCGCCACCGCCGCGGCCAGCCCGGTGTTGGCCGCGGTCACCAGCGAGGCGCCTGCCAGCCGGACCAGCAGCAGCGCGGCGAGCGGGCCGAAAGAGGCCGTCACCATGGGCCAAGTCGCGCGAAGCTCCGCGACGATTTGCGCCAGCCCGGGGAACCTGCCGTCGTGGACGTGCCCGCCCAGCAGTTCCGCGTATTCCTCGGCCGTCCAGTAGACCAGGAGCGTGACCACGACCGCGAGCGCGAGGGGCACAGTAGGCAGCTGCCCGCCCGCCGCGGTCAGGATGGCCGCAGTGACGATCGCCCCGTAGATTCCCGCAGCCCGGCGCCGCCCGGCGATCCGCTCAGCCGTCCGGTCGGCCATGTCCCGCCTCCCCATTCTGTCCGAAACGGACGGACAGCAACTGCGACGCGATCCGGCGAACCGCACCCGCCCGCTCCGCACCGTTGACCGCCAGCGCCCGCACCACGGGATCGTCCGGACCCCGCCGTGCGCGCAACTCCACCATCCGAGTCCGTAACGAGACGGGCAGGCCGTCGGGGCTCGTGGTCAACTCGCAGTACCACGGCGCGTCCCGGACCGGGCCGTGCAACCATGCCGCGGCGATCAGCACCGGCCGGTCCACGGGTTCGAGGGCGAGGCGACTTCTTCGGCCTCGCGCCTCGCGCCCTGGCCGTGCGCCCATCTCCGTGGCAGGTCCGCGAGCAGCCGGCCCGCTGTCTCGCATCACCCGGTGAGACCGACGGGCCCGAGGCTCCTTCATGCGGCGAGGCTAAGGCGGCGGCACCGCGCCCTGCTCATCCCGGCCGGGTGAGTCGGGCGCCTCGCGTAGGTCCGCCGTCGGAGCGCACGCCCCCGCGGAATGGTTACCGGTCGGCGCTGGGCGACGGCCGAGGCTCCACTGCTCACACGTCCCGGGACTCCCGGACCGCCTCGACGATGCCCTGCGCCGCCAGGGCGGGCACTCCGGCCAATGCCAGGTTCGCCTGGGGTTCTGAGCCTCCTCCGCGCCGGGTGAAGCCCGCCGCAGCAGGCTCGGAGACAGTGTTGTGCCGTCCCGTCATCGAAGAGGCGGTCACGGCAGGCATCTGGATCAACTGTGGTGTCGGCGGCTGCTGGTACAGGGGGACGCCCGAGAGCGTGAAAACCATCGGCGCGAGCACCACGGACAGGGCGGAACAGGCTAACTGTCCAGCTCGCGCAACCGGGAAGCCGCCAAGGGCCGTACCGACGGTTCTCCACTCTTGACCAGCTGCCGCACTTGCAACCTCAAGTCCCCGCCCCGGTTCCCGGGTCGGGGACTTCTCGTTTCCCGACCTGTTTGGAGACCCCTGTGCGCCGGCGCAACCCCGGCTCATATCCGCTCACCCTGCCGACTCTGGACCCGCCCCGCGAGGTCCAGGAAGGCGACGTGATCGACCACCAGCCGGGGGGAGGAGCCCGAGGGCTTGGGCGCGGAGGACGGTGAGGAGCCGGTCGTGGGTGCGGAGTTTGCGGTAGAGGTTTTCGAGGTGCTTGTGGGTGGTGCGGGTGGTGGTGCCGAGGCGGTGGGCGATGGCGGGTGCGGTGAGGCCATCGGCGAGGAGAGTAAGGACGGTGAGTTCTCGGGGTGTGAGGTGGTGTTCGGCGGCGTGGGCGACTGGGTGTCCTTCGGTGGCCGGACGCGCGGTGTGCGGTCGGGTGAGGGTGGTGTGCCAGGCCTGCAGGTGTTGGAAGTGGTTGTCGAGGCTGGTCAGGATGGGGCGGAGGCGGTCGAGACAGGCTCGTTCGTGGTCAGTGAAGGCCGCGTCTGCCCGGCCGAGGACGATGAGACGTCGGGCGTCTGCGGGGGCGGGCAGTAGCAGGCCGAGTTTGGTGTCGGTCACCGGGACGCGGCGGCGGACGGCCTGCTCCACCATGGCGGGCAGTGCACGTCGGCCGAGTTCGGCGGGTTCCCAGGCGGGAACGCGGAGGGCGCCGGAGGCGTCGATGCCGGCGACGAAGCCCCAGGGCGCGTGCAGGGATCTGGTCAGCTCGGCCAGGACCACTGGCCAGGGCAATTGAGGCTGCCAGGCGTCCGGATCGTTGTCACCGGTCATGGCGGTATCCAGGAGCGTGGCCACCAGCGTGAGGACGCGTTCGTAGTCCCGCCCGGTCAGCTCGACCACCGGCCCGACCCCCTTGTCTATTCGTACCGGTACGTATATCGCACCCGGGTGCCGCGGTGTCACAGTGGAGACCGTAAAACCAGGAACGGTCAGTGTCCGTCGACAGGGTTACATGTCCTTATTCGCACCACGCCGGTGTCCAGCTAATAGCCGACATGACAATTTGAGCGCGGAATGCTGACATTCTCGGATCCCGTATCGAAGATCACACACTCACAGTCGGAAAAGATCGAGGCTGGGACCCGGCCATCCATGGACGGTGCCACCGTCTACGACCTCGCGGGGATCTCCAGAAAGGATCCATTGATGCCCACGATCGTCAAGTGTTTACTGGTGCCGTTGTCGATAACGGCGCTGCTGAATCTCACACCGTCGGCACACGGCGCTTCCGTGCTCGACAATGTCTGCGACCCAGGCGAGATCTGCCTGTGGGCGAATCCGAACTTCACTGGTCGGATGTTGACGTTCTTCCCAGGCGACAAAGCCAACCTGACCGACTGGAATTACAACGATCAAATGTCGTCATGGCGCAACAGGACCAACACCAATGGTACGTGGTGGGAACAGGTGCACGGCACATGGTTCAATCCCTGTCACAACCTTTACGCCAACTCGTCGGCATCGTCGGTGTCACCGGACAACTCCGCGTCAGCGATCGAGATCGCCGGCGGGACGTGCTGAACCATCGCGGCCGCTCGCACATGAGTGTATAGGGCCACGCTAGTTGCCCGACGTTTTCACAGGTCGGTTCTCGTGAGTGGCGCGACAATCTTGGAAACGAGAGAAATGGTCACGAGAGCCGACCGTCGGCCTCGCCGGGCGTCGGCGCGACCGGCCGTTGGCTGAGCATCGAGGTCGCGCTCAACACGGTGTTCGAGCATCACGCCGGGCAGCCGGTCGCCAAGGTCAAGGTCGCGCTGCGAACGGCTTGCGACGACCACTGCTCGCCGCTGGACGAGGAAACCCTGACCGAGTTCGCGGAACTGATCGCCGCCGGCGAGTACGTCGACATCACGACCTCCACCGGCACACCCACCGCTCAGACCGATCCGCGTGAGTGCTCCTCCGCGGCGGCATGCTCATCCAGGCGTCGGTCGGCCCATCGCGCGAGAAGTCTGTTCCAGTACGGCTGGTACGCCTGCAGGGTCGCGGTACTGATCCCAGCGGACACGATGGGGATGTATTCGGCGAATGTGGGCGCTGGTGGCCGATCGGCGGGAGCTGCCAGCAGGTCGTTGACGGACAAGCCCATCCGGTCCAGCAGGAGTCGGGCGGCCTCGATGTCCGTCTGGCGAGTCCCGGCCCATGCCGATGGACGCCACAGTGGATCCGGTGCGTGTGCCCGCCGACTGCGTCGACGGGTTCCTTGGCGCGTGCTGGCGGAGGCCGGCCGCATACCTCGATCCGCGGGTTCGCGCTGTGTCGGCGTGCGGGGAGAAGTGTTCAGGCACGGACAGGCGAACGTGCTCAGCCGTGGGAGCGCGAAAATGCTCCTGCGGCCGTGATTGGTCGGTGTTGCGGCTGCTGAGCTTGGCTTTATCCGGTCGCGCCCGCAGCCGGGTCCGACGCGCGGAAGGTGCGCCGGTAGGTCGACGGGGCGACCCCCGCTTCCGCCGCCAGGTGTCGGCGTAGCGAGGTGGCGGTGGCGAAGCCGACCTCGTGGGCGACTCGATCCACTGGCAGGTCGCTGGACTCCAGCAGGTGCCGCGCCCGCCGCAGCCGGTGCTGGGTCAGCCAGCGACCGGGACTCATGCCGGTCTCCTCTCGAAAGCGCCGGGCGAAGGTACGGGTGCTCATCGCCGCGTGGGTGGCCAGTTCGTCCAGCGACAGCGGCGATTCGAGGCGCTGCAGCGCCCAGTCACGCGTCGGCCCGGTGCCGGTCGCGCTCGGCGGCGGCACGGGCTGTTCGATGTACTGTGCCTGCCCGCCGTCCCGGTACGGCGGCATGACGCACTGGCGGGCGACCTGGTTGGCCACCTCGCTGCCGTGGTCCTGGCGCACCAGGTGCAGGCAGACGTCGACCCCGCTCGCCGCCCCGGCCGAGGTCAGCACGTCGCCGTGGTCGACGAACAGCACGCCGGCATCGAGCTCGACCTGCGGGAACAGTTCCCGGAAGTAGTCGGCCAGCGCCCAGTGGGTGGTGGCCCGCCGCCCGTCCAGCAGACCAGCCGCGGCCAGCAGGAAGGCACCGGTGCAGATGGACACCAGACGGGTGCCGGGGCGCACGCGGGAGAGGGCTGCGACGGCCCGCGGGTCCGGGGCGGCGGCCGAGGCCGGGGAGATCGCGTACGGGGGGATGACGAGGGTGTCCGCCTCGGGCAGTACCTCGGGACCGTGTCCGGGGGTGACGGTCAGGTCCGCGTCGGTGCGCACGGGCTGTCCGTCCACGCTCGCGGACAGTACCTCGTAGCGGCCGCCGGCTGATCCCAGGACTCGGTGCGGGATGCCGAGTTCGAAGGGGTAGACGCCGTCGAGGACAAGGACGACGACCTTGTGGGCGTCCGGCCGCGGGCGGCGCATCCGGCGGTCGAGTTCGGTCGCGCGGTCGGCGAGGTCACGGGCCCGGGACGACGCGGCGCAGGGGACCAGAGTGCTGCTGGCGCAGGGAACGCGGCGGACAGCGGAGTCGGGGGGCATGGCACGAACGTATCGGAAGGTGACCTTCTTGCCATCGTCGTGGGTCGGGGGTCCGGCCAGGATGACGACATGACTTCGACCGACACCGCTGGACACCCCGGCTCCACGGGCACCCCGGTGATGCTCGCGCTGCACCAAACCGCCCTTGGTGGCCCCGACGTCCTGCGGCTGACCGAGCTTGCGCGGCCCGCGCCCGGCCCGGGAGAGATCCTTGTCGCCGTGCACGCGGCCGGACTCAACCCCACGGACTTCAAACACCGCGCTCACCACATTTTCCTGCCGCCACCGCCGATGACCCTGGGGTGGGACGTCTCCGGCACCGTGGTGGAGACCGGCGTCGGCGTCACCCTGTTCCGGCCTGGTGACGAGGTGTTTGGCATGCTGCCTTACCCCTACGGCGCCGGTTCCCACGCGGAGTACGTGACCGGTCCCACCCGCGCCTTCGCGGCCAAGCCTGCCGGGATCGACCATGTCCAAGCGGCCGCTCTGCCGCTGGCCGCGCTCACCGCCTGGCAGGCTCTCGTCGACACCGCGGGCCTGCGGGCGGGGCAACGGGTGCTGATCCACGCCGCAGCCGGCGGTGTCGGTCATCTCGCGGTGCAGATCGCCAAGGAGCGCGGCGCGCATGTCACCGGGACCGCGAGTGCCGCCAAACATGACTTCCTGCGCGAGATCGGCGTGGATGCCCGCATCGACTACCGCACTGAGGACTTCACCGACACCGAACAGCGGTACGACGTCGTCCTCGACGCCCTCGGCGGGGAAACCGCGACCCGTTCGGTGGGCGTGCTCCGTCCCGGTGGGGTCCTGGTGTCCCTGGTGCCGGGCGCTGAAGACACCCAGGCCGCCGCCGAGAAGGCGCAGGTCCGCGCCGTCACCCTGCTCGTTGAGCACGACCAGGCCGGAATCCGCGCTGTCGCCCGACTCGCTGACCGGGGAAAGCTCCGCGCGCACGTCTCCGGCACCTTCCCCCTCGCCGAAGGCGCCCGGGCTCACGCCCTGGGAGAGACCGGCCACACCACAGGCAAACTGGTCATCACCGTGCGCTGACCCCGATGGCTCGGCCATCGCCCAATTCCGTGTCACGGTCAGCTCAGGGACGGAGCCAGTATCGGGCCCGTCCCTGAGCTGATGATCGCCGGCACACTGGTCTGCTGGCCATGGACCGTGTGGACCTGGGCTACCGGCTGCTGGTTGGTGGTGCGGAGTGAGTGCGGCGCCCCGATGATCATCCATAGCCTCGCCGGCCAGAACCAACGCACTCTTCCGATGAGCGGATAAAAGCGACTGCGACGACTGGGGTACCGCTTGTTCAGGTGGCGTCATTGCTGGGCCCCATCACGGCCGCCCGGTCAGGTGCGGCAGGAGACCTTTGGCGATGCTGGGCGGGGCTGGAACTCGGCGTCTGGTGACAGCGTGGTGCCGCCGCTGACCAGTGGCCGGTGGCCGTCGGCCCCGAGGGGTGGTCCAGCCCGGTGGACAGCAGGTCGAACGCCTGCCTGGTCAGCTCGGATTCCGGTGCTTGCCGGCCGGCCGCTCGCCAAGCGACGACTGCCGTCTGTACCGCGCAAAGCGCTACCGAGGCCACCAGGTAGGGCCGGGGTCCGCGGCCGTCTGCATCGCGGTCCGCACCGGCAGGTCAGCCGGTTGCGCGGCGAACGCCTCGAGCACCGCCGTGATCTGTTCGTCCGCGAGGGGCGGCGCGACGTCCTTCTTCGAAGTGAAGTACCGGAAGAACGTTCGCGATGAGACTTCGACCGATTCGGCGATCCGCGCCGACGTCTCGCTACTGGACGCTGCAGCGACAGCTGACGCGGCTCAACACCTTCCTGTTCGACAAAACCGGCGGCAAGGTGGGCGGCTCGTACTTCGGCCGCAAGTCCGGCGAGGCCCCTTGATCTACCTCGACGACTCACCACGGCTGGTCGTCGTCGCATCGAAAGGCGGCGTGGACGCGCATCCGGCCTGGTTCCACAATCCGATGGCGATGGCGACCACCGAGGTGGAGCTGCCCGGCGGCGAACGTCGACGGATCCGTCCGCGCGTCGCCGAGGGCACGGAGCGGACCCGCTTGTGGGAGCGGGCGGTGGCGATCTACAAGCCTTACGCGACCTATGCGACCTGCACCGAGCGGACGATTCCGGTAGTCGTACTCGAACCTGCCGACGCCACACCGACCGAATAGGCACGCCCGGCCGCGCCGATCACCGAACCGGCCATCCGCGCCAACGCCAACGGGCTCTGATGCGCCTGCCGCAAGCCCGACCGTCCACACGATCGACCGCGGGCCACGCGGACCCGCTTCTGCGTCGACACCCGGGGCCGGTCGGCTATCCCCGGTAGGCATCACAGAGGTGATGAGCCAACAACTCAGGCGTCCCCCGAAGGCGACGTCGAGCACGGGTGCTCCTCCGCCCCTCTTGAGCCACAACCCCGGCCGCGATGTCCCGCCGGGACGCACGCAGCACAGTTGCGCGAGTCGTGGCTTCGCCGGCCTGGTCCGTATCGTTGTCCGACATGACCGAACAAGCGGCCCGCGGTACCCGGAAGTCCGGCCTGGACCTCCACGTAGGCCATCTCGGGCGCAATGCGCGAGCGGGGCTCATGGATGTCTTCCGGGAGGCGATCCGCACGGGGAGGTTGGCGCCGGGGATGCGGCTGCCCTCGAGCCGTGTGCTGGCGAACGATCTCGGGCTGAGCCGGAACACCGTGGTTCGGGCCTACTCGGAGCTGATCAACGAGGGATGGCTGATGGGGCAGCACGGTTCCGGCACGAAAGTGGCGCAGCGTTCGGCGGAGCTGGTGGCCGAACGGGAACCGCCGCGGCCGCTGGCGCCACCGCCGCAGCTGGTGCATGACCTGCGGCCTGGGCGGCCGGACCTGTCGGCGTTTCCGCGCGAGGAATGGATTCGGGCGGTGAAGCGGACGGTGAGCACGGCGCCGTTCGAAGCCTTCGGGTACACCGATCCGCACGGCCGCGGCGAACTGCGTGATGCCATCGCCCGGTACCTGGCCCGGGCCAGGGGACTGCGCGCGCGGGCCGACAACGTCGTGGTGTGCAGCGGGGCCGCGGAAGGCTTGCAGCTCGTGGCCGCGATGCTGGCGAAGGCGGGGGTCACGACGGTCGCGGTCGAGGAGTTCGGCCTGCAGACCCAGCGCGAGGCGTTGCTGAAGGCCGGGCTCGACGCCGTCCCGATCCCGGTGGACGCGGACGGCGCCGATCTGTCCACACTGGACGATACGCCGGCTCCGGGGGCGGTGCTGCTCACGCCGTCACACCAGTTCCCCTTGGGAGTGGCGCTGCATTCCGATCGGCGGGCGGCGGTCGTGGACTGGGCGCGGCGGCGCGGCGCGCTGATCATCGAGGACGACTACGACGGGGAGTTCCGCTACGACCGGTCTCCGGTGGGTGCGTTGCAGGGGCTGGATCACGACCACGTGATCTACCTGGGAACCGCCAGCAAGTCCCTGGCGCCGGGGCTGCGCCTGGGCTGGCTCGTCGTTCCGGACCACCTGGTCGGCTCGATCGTCGCGGAGAAAGGATGGGCAGAGGAGACCGTCGGGTTCGTCAACCAGTTGGCGATGACCGACTTCGTCGAGTCAGGGGCGTACGACCGGCACATCCGCGCGATGCGCCCGCAGTACCGCCGCCGACGTGAGCAGCTCATCGAAATGATCAGCCGGCACGTGCCGACCGCGCGGGTGACCGGCATGTCCGCCGGACTGCACATCGTTGTCGAACAACCCGGCCGTACCGGCGCCGAACTCGTTCGCCGCGCCGCCCGCGAACAGCTGACCGTCGAGCCCCTCGACTTCTTCCGGCATCCCGGGTCCACATCGGACCGTGACGGCGTGGCCATCGGATTCGCCACACCCTCCGCCAGTGCCTGGTCGGGCGCGCTGAAGGCGCTGGTTCGCACACTGCGGTGACCGCCCGACTGGTTCCCGTCGCGAGAGGCCAAGTGGACCCAGGTTCCGCGCCGAAAACGGTTTAGTGTCAACCAACTGGCCGCGAGGACTGTCGTGCCACGACGTCGCTGGACTGTCAGTTGTGGACTGATCGCGCGACTGTGATCGACCGGCCTCAGAGCCGGGAAAACGGCCCGCGGAACCGGCGAACACGAGATAGACGGAGGTACCCATGAAGGCGATCGTCGCGGTGGATCAGGCTGCGCGAGCAGCCGGGATCACGTTGGTGGAGCGTCCTGAGCCGACGCCGGCGATCAACGATGTCGTCGTTGAAATCCACGCGTCGGGCTTCGTCCCCGCGGAGTGGGAATGGCCCTCGACGTGGGTCGATCGCTCCGGTCACGATCGTGCCCCGGCGATCATCGGCCACGAGTTCGCCGGAGTGGTCTCCTCGCTCGGCTACGGCACGACGGGACTTTCGCTGGGGCAGCGGGTGTTCGGGATCACCGACTGGCACCGTGATGGAACGCTGGCCGAGTACGCGGCCGTGGAGGCACGCAACCTTGCGCCGCTGCCGGGGAACGTCGACTTCACGGTGGGGGCCAGTCTGCCGATCTCCGGCCTGACCGCGTGGCAAGGCTTGTTCCAGCACGGCCGTCTTCGGGCGGGGCAGAGCGTCCTCGCACACGGCGCCGCCGGCGCGGTCGGGTCTGTGGTCACACAGCTCGCCCAGGAGTTCGGCGCCTACGTCATCGGTACCGGGCGGGCAGCGGACCGCGAGGCGGCACTCGACTTCGGCGCGAACGAGTTTCTGGATCTCGACGACGAGAATCTCGACGACATCGGCGAGGTCGACCTGGTCTTCGATGTCATCGGAGGTGACGTCCAAAGGCGTTCGGCGGGCATCATCCGGCCTGGCGGGACGCTGGTGTCGGTGGTCGGGCCGGTTGAGGCTCGCCCCGCTGACGGTCTCGCGGTCGACTTCGTCGTCGAGTCCGTCCCGGGTCAGCTGGCGGAGATCGTCGACCGGGTACGAGACGGGCGCCTTCGCACGCACATCGGAACCGTCGCGACCCTCGACGACGCCGTCCGTGCG
>CBIMJO010000037.1:0-17899 GCA_966244135.1 uncultured Actinocrispum sp.
CTCCGTGGGCACGGGCGATCCGGTCCTGCGCGGCGACCAGCAGGTAGTGTTCGGAGTTGGTGCGCAACCACTGGGCGAACGACATGTCAAAGACCGTTCTGCGCAGCGAGGGCGATGGGCTCGTTCAGCGCGCCGATCGCGGGCGAGTACACGTTCTCCATCGTCGCCAGATCCCGTAGCGTCAGCCCGAACCTGATGGCGGTGGCCAGGAAGTCGGCGCGTTCCTTGATGCCCTCGCCGCCCACCATCGCCGCGCCGATCAGCCGCAGCGAACCCGGTTCGGCCAGCAGCTTCACTTTCACCGGCTTCACACCGGGGAAGTAGCGGGCCCGCGAAATGCCTTGCGCGGCACCGAGGACGTACGGAATGCCCATCGCCGTCGCGGTGGTCTCGCCGAAGGACGCGCCGCCGATGATCCACTTTCCGGCGGGGGTCGCCCAGGGCACGTACACCGCCCGGTAGGTCTTGGTTCCGCCGCCCGCGTTGAACCCGGCAACCTTGCCTTGCGCGTAGGCGTGGCTTCCGGTCAGGCCTTGCAACCCGACGCCGGTCACGCCGTGGGGCAGCTCGGCGCAGTCTCCGGCCGCGTAGACATCCGTTGCGGAGGTGGCCATCCGCTCGTCCACGATGATCGCACCGGTGGCACCTCGCTTGAGGCCCGCCTTTTCGGCGAGCGCGATGTTGGGCACCTTGTGCGTTGCCACCACCGCGAGATCCGCGGGCAGCTCGCCTTCGGTGGTCTGGACCGCGTGGATCTTCTCGTCACCAAGGAACGCCTTGAGGTCGGTGTTGAAGTGCAGGGTGGCGCCCATGTCCCGCCAGGACTCCTCGACCGGCGCCATGATGTCCGGGTCGGCCATGTCGGCCAGGGCCCAGGGATGCGGGTCGATCAGGTGCGTGTCGATGCCCCGGTGCGCCAGCGCGGTGACCATCTCCAGGCCCAGCGGCGTGGCGTGCACGACGACAGCGGTCTTGACCGTGTCGAGGACCTTGTCCCACTCCATGGCCTTGCGGATGTTCTTCACGTAGTAGAGGCCGCCGAGATCACCGCCCGGCACGCCCGGGTCGTCATAGTTGAACCCGGTGGCCAGGATCAGCCGGTCATAGTGGACCGCGCCCTCGCCGTCGACCCGGATGACCTTCTCGCGGACATCGATGTCCGTGACCCGGGTCTCGTAGTGGATGTCGATGCCGGCGCGGACGTACGCCTCTTTCTCGGCGAGGAACAGCGACCGGAAGTCCTCGATCTCCCGGCCGTGCACATACGGGATGCCACAAGGGCTGTAGGCGACATCCTCGAACTCGGTGCAGACCACGACCTCGGCGCCCGGGTCGGCGGCTTTGACGCCTCCGGCAGCTCCGATACCCGCCGCGCCGCCACCCACGATGACCGTCTTCGGCATGCGGCACTCCTCATCCGCACCCGACCGTCTATTATCAGGTGTATCCGTTTACTATACTGAATGACCATTGGGTGTCAAGGAAGGGTGGAACATGCCGGCACCGCTCGCGCTGGAGCAGATCGTCGAGTCGATCGGCCCCAAGATCAGGGACCTGCGCGCCCAGCAAACGCTGTCGCTGCAACAGCTCGCGGCACGCGCGGGCGTGTCCGCGGCCGCGATCCACAAGGTCGAGCGCGGCGACATGGTCCCGACGATCACCACCCTGCTCAAGCTCGCCGCGGCCCTGGGCCGCCCCATCGGCTACTTCGTCGACGACATCTCCCAGCCTCCCGTCGCGGTGCACACCACCGCCGCGTCCCGCCCGGACGGCCGGTTCACCGGCCCCGCACCGCAGTTCGCCTTGAACGGCTCGGTTTCGGTGATCGAACCGGGCGCGTCGGACTCCCGAGAACCTTCGCGGGCACCCGGGGAGGAACTCGTGTTCGTCCTCGATGGCGCCCTGGAGTTCCAGATCGCCGACTCGACGTTCACCCTGGCCCGCTTCGACACCCTGCACTACCACACCGAGCACACCCGCACCTGGACCAACCGCGGCCGCAAACCCGCCCGCGTCATCTGGGTCGCCGTGGGCAGTTGAACGCCGGATGTCCATCCAGGCACCAGTCCCGGAACCCTCCACCAAGCCACCGCCTACCCCAGGAAGGGGACGCTGATCGGTGGGCGGGTTGGTGGGGTTAGTGGGCGATTGCTTCCTTTGCGGCGGCGAGGAGGTTGGCTTCGGTGTGGTCGAAGTGGTCGGTTCGGCGGCGGGCGGCTTCGGCCAGGTCGGTGAGCTGGGGCTGGAGGTCGCTGATCATCTTGTCCACCGCGGTGGGGGCCGCGCCGCCTTGGGCTGTTCTGGTCAGGACGATCTGCCAGGGGTCGAGGACCTGCGTGAGGTCGCGGCCGGTCATGTCCCAGATCCGTCCGGTGTGCGCGAGGGCTGCCTCGTCGATCATCTCGCCGGTGAGGGCGACGCCGGGGATGCCTGCGCGGTTCGCCTTCCGGACGACGTCGCCGACGACGACGTAGGCCGTGCGGTAGTCCACGCCGCAGGTCTGGACGAGGTGTTCGGCGAGGTCGGTTGCCTGGGTGTAGCCGCGGCTGAGCTCTTCGTCCATTCTGGACGGGTTGACCTGGAGGGTACGAACCACTCCGGCGGTCAGACGGGTGATCCGTAACGCGAGGTCGAGTGCGCGGGGAACCTCGCCGTACGCGAAGATCAAATTGTCGCTGCGGGCGGAGGGGCTCTTGGTCACCGCGAGGAAGCCCGCCAGCCGGCCGATCATGAGACCGGACGCGCCGCGAACGATGGCCAACGAGTACGGGTTGCGCTTCTGGGGCATCAAAACGCTTGCGCGGGTGTACTCGTCGGCGATGCTGACGAAGTCGAACTCCGTGCTGGACCAGATCTCCAGGTCCTCGGCCAGCTTGCTGAAGTTGGACAGCAGGCTGGCGGCCGTCGCCAGGATGTGGATCAGCCCGTCCACCTGCCACATCGCGTCGCGGGTGTGTTCGATGACGCCCCCGAACCCGAGCGCTGAAGCCACGAACGTGCGATCCTCCAGCAACCTGGTCCCGTTGACGCACCCCGCCCCGCCAGGGCTGCAGTCGACCCAGTCGAGCTCTTCCAGCAGGCGCCGGGCATCCCGAACGGCCGGGTACACAAAGGACAGCAGATAGTGCCCGAAGGTCGAGGGCTGCGCCTGCTGCAGGTACGTCTGATCGGGCATCCGGGTCGTGGTGTGCGCGGCGGCCTGGGCGCTGATCTCCACGCCGAACTTGGCTGCCTCGGCGACCAGAGAGGCCAGCTGGCGGCGCAGATACAGGCGCAACGCGATCCGGGCCGCCTCCCGCCTCGGTCGACCGGCGTGCAGCCAGCCGCCCACATTCCCCAGCCGCGACACGAAATACCGCTCCCGCGAGTTGTACGGCTCGCCGTAGGCCGCGTCGTACGGGAACTCCTCCGCCGGAACGCCGGTCACCTCGACGAGCAACGAGAGCAGCTGCCGTTGCGCCTCAGGGGGAATCAGCCCGCGCCGGCCGAGATCCAGGACGTGCGCGATGTCGGCCAGGTTCATCCCGGCGTGCAGGACGGGGGCATCCGCGTTCTCCAACGAGAACCCCGACTCCACCAGCTCCGGTGCGGGACCTTTCATGTGCTGTACTCCGTGATCGCCGGGACGAGTCCGCCGGTGTGCCAGTACACGACCGGCCCGCTGACATCGGGAAGCCGGGCGAGCAGGGCGGCCATCGACTTCGCCGTGTAGGTGTGATCGAGCAACAAGCCCTCGGTGCGCAACGCGATATCCGCGGCTGCCTCATCGTCCGCCGAGGGCACGCCGAAGCCGGGCCCTCGCCCGTCGACGAACTCGGCTTCGCAGGGATGGTCCGCTCCACATGCGAGCGCCAAAGCCGTTGTGCTGGCGCTGATCTCGTCGACGGGCCGGCTCACCGAAACGCCGAGCACCTGCCACCGGGCCGGTGTGACCAGCAAACCGGCACAGCTCCCGCCCGACCCGACCGCGATCACGACCAGTTCTGGCACGATCCCGATCTCGGTGAGCTGCTCGTCCAGTTCCTCAGCCGCGGATACGAACCCAAGCGCCCCAACGGGTGTGGCGCCACCACGGGGAATCGCATACGGACGCCGCCCGGCGTCGGCAAGCTCGGCCGCTCGTTGCTCGACCGCGTCGTCGATCCGGGCGCGCTCCCCCGGGCCGATCGAGTGCAGGACCGCGCCGACCCGGCTCGCGATGCGCAGGTTCGGTGTGCCGAAGTGGTCCGGATCGGCGGGAATCATCAGCTCACAGCCGAGACCGGCGTGGCTCGCGGCCAGCGCCACGGCCTGGCAGAAGTTGGAGTTCTCGTTGCCGCCGGACACCAGGACGTCGCAGCCACCGGTCAGCGCCGCGCCCACCAGGTACTCCAGCGGGCGAGCCTTGTTGCCGGTGGCGCCGAACCCGGTCAGATCATCCCGTTTCACCAGCAGCGGCCACCGAAAATCGACCGCCGCGGCGAGCTTGCCCGCGCGTACCAACGGAGTCGGGAGATGAGCCAGCGGGAATCTCATGTGGACGCTCGCGCGCACACGTGGTCGACCATGGCAGCGGCCATGTCGATGGCACGGCGGTCCAGCCAGGACCGCACCTCGTCAGCGTCCACCATCCCTTCGGTGGCGAGGCGTTCGGGAAGCTGAGCCGCCGTCACACCGTCACGCAGCAGCTCATGCATCCGCCGTTGCGCCCGGTGCTTGCCCCACCGGGACGACAGCTCGGCGAGGACCTGCTCGGTCGCGAGCATCGGGCTCAGGTTCCGGGCCATCGCGGTGACGTCGACTTCAAGTCCACTGAGGACGGTTTTGCCCAGTCGCAGCGCAGCCCCGGTGAGCATGCACACCTCGGGCAACGCGATCCACTCGGCCTTCCAGGTCCGGCCGTCCCGCTCATGCTGCCCCACCATCGATTCCAGCAGCACCGCGGCCGACGACCGGGCCAGCCGCCCTAGCGTGTCCAGATGTTCGGAGATCTCCGGGTTCCGCTTGTGCGGCATAGTGATGCTGCTGACTCCCGGCACCGGCTCGTGCAGCTCGCCGATCTCCGGGCGCTGCAACTCGTAGATCTCATTGCCGATCCGGGCCAGCGTCGAACAGACCATCGCCAGCACGCCACCAAACTCGGCGACCCGGTCGCGGGCGGTGAGCCAGGAGATGCCAGGATCGGCTAGGCCCAGCTCGGCACAGAACGCGGCCCGGAGCTCGGCGCCAGCAGAGCCGTAGAAGGCCAGCGTGCCAACAGCTCCGGCAAGTTGGCCAACCGCCCAGCGCGGGCTTCCCTGCCGGACCCGCTCCAAGTGCCGGAAGATCTCGTCGGCCCAGGACGCGGCCTTGAGTCCGAACGTCGTCAGCGCGCCCGGCTGCCCATGCGTCCGGCCCGCCATCACGGTGTTCCGGTGCTGCATGGCCAGCCCCACCAGTAGGGCCTGCACTTCTGTCAGGTCACGCAGGACGATCGCGCTGACATCACGCAGAACCAGCCCGAACCAGGTGTCGGTCACGTCCTGAACGGTTGCTCCAAAGTAGACGTAATCGCTTGTCTGATCGCTGAGCACGAGTTCGAGTCCGTGGATCAGGCCCAGAGTCGAGTGGCCGGTGCTTCTGGTGCGCTCGACGATGAAGTCCAGGTCCAGCTCGTCTACCTTGGCCCGAGCGGTGATCTCGTCGGCCGCCACGGCGGGAATGATGCCGAGTGCGGCCTGGGCACGGGCCAACGCGGCGAGAATGTCCAGCCATGCCTGGAGCCGGGCCTCCTCGGCGAAGATCGCGTCGAGTTCGTCCGTGCTCCACAGGTGGGCGTACATCGCCGAGTCGCTCAGACGCGTTGCCACGACGGCTCCCCCTGTCTTGCCAGACTGTCCAGCCCGGCACGGACATGATCCAAAGTGGACCCCCATGGCACGGACACCCAGCCATCACCGGATCGGATGTTCTCCTCCTGCAGGCAACACTTGGTCAGCAGCAGCGAACCTTCGAGGTCCGCGGTTCCGAGTGGACACAAGTCGACGGTGGGCGGATCCTGATGGTAGAACCACCGGTGGATCTCTTGGGATCGAGCACAGCCGAGCAGCGTCCATGACCGCAACGGCGGCCGTTCGTCCAAATAGGACGCTCCGGGAACACCACTCCCCCGGCAAGGCACCAACGACTCCGAAGTGGCCAGTCGCTGAAGATCGACCAGCTCAGGGATGAGATCAATGGGTGGCAGGTCCTCGACCGTCGCCAGGATCCGGCGCGCCTGGTCGTACAGCTTGGCAGGCAACGGCGGCACGACCTCGCGCACCCGCACGCGCAACGGCCGCGGGTTGACGATAAAGCTCACGTGCTCGTAGAGACCTTGCACCACAACGGCTTTCGCATCAGGTGCGCGACGCAGGGCCACCTCGGCGAGCGCGCTCGGGATCGCGGTGTCCGCGTCGGGCTCGTGCACGAACGCGCACCCGCTGGGTCCGGCGAGGATCTCGACGTCGACGATCGGGCTGAACAAGGGCTCCTCAGACTCCTTGTGCACCCGCACGAGTGCAGTGCCGCTGTCACCGCGGACGACGATGAACCTGGTGCGGCGGTAGGCTTCGCGGCCAAGGAAGTGCTCCCGCAACGACCCGGGATCCAGCGCGCAGCCGGGTCGAGCGACCGCGACGCCGCGGTACTGGCCGGGAACCAGGTTCAGCACCGTGACTCCGTGGGTGCGGCGGTGATGCCCAGCGTGTCGGATCGCAGGCCGAGCCGCAGTGTCTCGGTCGCCACGATGTCGTCGAGGGCGATGTTGCCGAGGTTGACGTGCGGTCCGAATCTGCGGATGAACCACGCCTGCTGGGACGGGCGTGGCGCCTCGAACAGCACCTGGTTCACCCCGACCGCCTCGACCAGCGCGTCGACGACATCAGGCCGGACCTCTCCAGACTCGTGATAGATGCCGACGTTTCCGCTCGCCCGGCCTTCGGCGATCACGAGCGACGCCCCGGCCTTTACGTCGGCGGCCGCCTCACGTGCCCACTGAGCCGCGGGCATGAGGTCATCCGGCCGTTTGAACCCGACCTCCGCGTACACGATGAAGTGCTCGGCGGCCGCTCTGATCAGGTTCTGCTTGTCCGGCAAGGACATCTCGACCGTGCCGCGGGACACCTCGACGCATGGGAAGCCGGCCTCGCGGGCCCAGGCGAAGAGCTCCTTGGTCTTCCGGCGCAGCCAGGCCAGTTCGAGCAGCGTGCCGCCGAGACAGGCGCTCACGTCGTGGTCGGCTAGCAACGCTAGCTTCGCTGTCAGTGCACGGTCGATGTACGCGGTGCCCCAGCCGATCTTCCAGATGTCGATGAACTCGCCGCCCGCGCCGAGCACCGCGCCGGCCTCGGTGGCTCCCCGGTCGAGCACGTGCGTCAGCCCGGTGGTGCGCGGCTTGGCCGGACGCTCGGGGAGGTCGAGAAAGCTCGGCAGCATAGCACCATGGTAGACAGAATCATCTACTATAGGAAAGGTGGCGGACTCGCTGGATGAGGTGGTGGCGGCCGTGCGCTCCGGCGCGGGCCTGCGGAACAAGTCGGCCATCGGGCTGGTCACCGAGGTGCTCGGCCCGACCGACTGGGTGACCGGGCCGGGTGACGACGCCGCCGCGGTCGACGCGCTCGGCGCCAAGGTGATCGCCTGCGGCGAGGCACTGCTGCCCGCCTTCGTGCGATCCGACCCGTACGGCGCCGGGATCGCTGCGGTGCTGACCAACGTGAACGACGTCGCCGCGACGGGTGGCGTGACCCTGGGCATCGTCGACACCATCGTGGGGCCGTTGGAGATCGCGCGGGAAGCGCTGACCGGGATGCGGCACGCGGCCGAGCTGTACGACGTGCCGATCCTGGGCGGTCACCTGACACCCTATGACGGCCCGCCGTCGATCTCGGCTTTCGCCGTGGGCACGACGCACAACGTCCTGTCGGTGACGAGGGTGCGTCCCGGGCAGAGCCTGCTGTTCGCCTGTGCACTCGGCGGTGAGATGCGCACCGATTTCCCGTTCTACCGGGCTTTCGAGCAACGCGGCCGTCGCTGCGCGGGCGATGTGCGGGTGCTGGCCGAGGTCGCCTCGTCGGGTGTGTGCGTCGCGGCCAAGGACGTCAGCATGGCCGGACTGGTCGGTTCGCTGGCGATGTTGCTCGAGTGCACCGGCCTCGGCGCCACGGTGGACCTCGACCGCCTGCCCCGCCCCGGTCCTCGCATAGAACTGCACGATCTCGCCGTCGACCTGCTTCCCCAGCTTCGGTTTCCTGCTGTGCACACCCCACGGCATGGAGGCCGAGTGCATCGCGCCGTTCCTGCGGCACGACCTCGCGGCGTCCGTCATCGGCCAGATCGACAGCAGCGGTGACATCACATTGTCTCTGGGCGGTTCCAGTTGTGTCGCCCTGAACGTCGTCGACACCCCCGCGACGCGGCTCGGCGTCCCGTGAACCGCACCGTCTCGTCGGTGTGGCACGGCGGTTATCGTTGTTCGGTGCAGGCGGGCCGGTTCTCACTGACCGTCGATGAACCAGAGTCCGCTGGCGGCACGGACACCGGTCCACAGCCGACCGAGCTGTTCCTGGCCTCCGTGGCGTCCTGCTTCACGCTCGCCCTGGCTCATGTCGCCCGCAAGCGGGGTGTCGACCTCGGCGACCTCCAAGTGAGTGCGACCGGCACCTACGACGGCCCCAGCTTCGCCGCCGTCGACATCACCGTCCACTGCTCCCCCACCCCACCGGGCTTCGACCGCTTGCTGGCCGCCGCCGAACGCGTCTGCTACGTCAGCAACACTTTGCGCCGCGGCCCAGCACTCCAGGTCCGATCCGAGCCATAAGGAACGTTCCGATGGCGGCGCCGAACATCGTCGTGCTGTGCTTTGTCCCATGTGGGGGCGAAGGTTTGTCACCGTGCTGATCGTCGCGCTGGTGACTGGCGGGTGCGGGCAGGCCCAGCCGGTACCGCCCCGCGTCACCGTGTCGGCGGGCGATGTTCGTCCGGCGGATGTGCAGGATCCCGCGGCGGCACCGAGTGTGTCGACGGATTCCACTGATTGCGGGGATCCCCGGGAAAGCCTGCGTCCGAGCGGGCCACTTCCGTTGCCCGGCCACATGCCAGCCGGGTCGACGATGGAAAAGATCGTGCAGCGCGGGTCGTTGGTCGCCGGGGTCAACCAGAACGCCTACCGCGTCGGGTACCGCGACCCGGTCACGCGTGACCTGGCCGGCTTCGAGATCGACATCGTCCGGGAGATCGCCCGGGCGCTGTTCGGTGATCCCAGCCGGGTGCGGTTCATCGCGCTCACCGCGGCCGACCGGGTGCCCATGCTGCAACGGGGAGATGTCGATCTCACGGTTCGCACCACGACCATGACCTGCGAGAACTGGCGGGATGTCGCGTTCTCGACCGAGTACTACACGGCCAGCCAGCGGTTGCTGGTCCGGCAAGGAGATCCGGCGACCGAGATCGAGCAGTTCGGCGGGCGCAAGATCTGCGCCGCGGCCGGCAGCACATCGATCATCAACATCCGTACCTTCACCCCCACGGCCACCCCGGTGTCCGCACCGGACGTCATCGACTGCCTGGTGATGCTCCAGCAACACCAGATCGACGCGATCTCCACATCGGACATCCTGTTGCTGGCGCTGGCCGCACAGGACCCACAGACCTCCGTCGTCGGCCGGCCGTTGAAACAACAGCCCTACGGCATCGGCGTCGGTCAGACCAAGCCCGACCTCGTGCGCTTCGTGAACGGTGTCCTGGAACGTATCCGCGCCGACGGCACCTGGACAACCGCCTACACCCACTGGCTGTCAACGACCCTCGGCCCACCTCCCCCACCGCCACCCGCCCGCTACCGTCCCTGATCGAACCGGCCCGGCAGCGCGTGCTGCCGGGCCGGGTGCTGGTTGATCTCAGGTGGCGCAGATCGCGACCGGCTGGCCCGGTCCCCAGTCGGGCACGATCACCGGGCCGGCCGGGCCTGCGCTCGCGGCGGTCCGGTTGATGCTGTTGAGCACGTTGACCGTCTGCAGCCCAACCCCGGGTTGTCCCACGCCGAAGAACGTGGCCGCGCCGACCCCATGTGCGCGGGTGCCGGGTGGGCAGTCCACGAACTGGGTCTTGACCGGGGCGTTCGGTGGCTGGGTCGAGTTGGTGAACACGATCTGGTAGCCAGGGATGCGCGGCGCGCAGACCGCGTAGGCCGTCGGCGTCCAAGGGCCGCTGTAGCCGAAGACGTCGGTGGACGCGTCCATCTGGAACCGCGGCCCGAATCGCTCCTCGAACGGGTAGACGGCGCTCAGTCCCACATGCCCGAGCGGTGTGTCGATCCGGCCGCCACCGCCGAGGACGACCTCACCCACCGGACAGAAGGCCTGCGCGCTGAAGGCCTGGAAGAATCCCGGCGCCGTGACGATGTGCATCCCGTTGATCGGCGGGGCGCACATCGCGAACGTCTGCAGCGTCCAGTTCCCGGCGATGCCGGGGCTGACCTCCTGCGCGGAGACCTGGTAGAAATCCTGGCCGGTGGGCGGATGCACCGGCTGCAGCTCGGTCAGCTGCACCTTCGTCTGGTCGCCTGGATTGGCCTGGGCCAGGCCGCCGCCGCTGATCACCCGCTCGCCGACCGGGCAGGTCGCCTTGCCGGTCTTGAAGTTCTCCGGGTTGGACCCGATGACATCTCCAGGCACCTTGTGCAGACCCGTCACCGCCCCTGCTGGTGCCGCCGCGCCCAGCTGTAGGACGGTGAGCGTGCCCACCGCCATCATCAGGCTCACCGCGGCGCGCATCCAGCGCCGCTTCTTGTGTTCGTTCCCCACTCCTGTGGCTCCTCCCATTCGGTTGACCACACCGTGCGGGTCGGCGCTGGGCATGCGCTGGGAAGCGGATGGGAGCCAGGTGGACGGGATTGCAGGATCGGCGCACGTCCGAGCGGTGCCGGTTTCGCTGCCGGACACACCTTTCGCCGCCAACCTCGCCGTGCGCGCCATTAGCCTCGGGAACGTGCCGGTCATGGGAGGGAGCCCGGGTGCGTTTCGCCATTCTTGGTGCGCTGGAAGCGTTTGACGACGAAGGGCGGCGGCTTCGCCTGGGTGGACCTCAGCAGCGTGCCCTGCTGGCGGTGCTGTTGCTCGAGGCCAACCGTGTGGTGTCCTCGGACCGGCTGGTGGACTGCCTGTGGGGTGAGCGTCCGCCCGCGAGCGCGCGCAGCCTGCTGCAGGGGTGCGTCTCCGATCTGCGGCGGAGGCTGGGCACCGACCGGCTGGTGACTCAACAACCCGGTTACTGCCTGCGCGTGCTGGCCGACGAACTGGACGCCGACCGGTTCGAGCGACTGGTCGCTGCGGCCAACGATCCCGGGACGGCACCGCGCGAGGCGGCGACTCTGCTAGAACAGGCACTCGAACTGTGGCGTGGGCCGGTGCTCGGTGATGCCGCGCCCGATGCCGTTCAAGCCGACGTGGCCGGTCTCGCCGAACGCCGGTTGGTGGTGCTGGAGCAGCGCATCGACCTGGACCTGAAGCTCGGCCGGTACGCGGCCGTGGTCGGTGAGCTGGAGTCCTTGGTGCGGGCGAACCCGCTGCGGGAGCGGTTGTGGGTGCAGCTCATGCTCGCGTTGCACGGCGCGGACCGGCGGGTCGAGGCGCTCGCCGCATACCAGCGTGTGCGCCGCGTCCTGGTCGATCAGCTGGGTGTCGAACCCGGCGCCACGTTACGTGCGTTGCACGACGCGATCCAGACAGGTGCTGATCCGTGGGCTTCGCAGAATCCCAGCAATGACAGGGAATCGAAGCCGGTCGTTCCGGCACAGCTGCCGCCTGCGGTCGCCGCGTTCACCGGCCGGGGTGAGCACCTGAAGATGTTGGACGAGCTGCTGCCCGCCGGGGATGGTGCGGCGTCGTTGGGTGTCGTGTCCGGTGCGGCCGGCGTCGGAAAGACGGCTTTGGCCGTCTACTGGGCACATCAGGTCCGGGCGTCGTTCCCCGACGGCCAGCTTTACGTGAACCTGCGCGGATTCGACCAGACACCACCGCGGCGGCCGGTCGAGGCGCTGGCCGGGTTCCTGCTGGCATTGGGAACTCCGGCCGACCGGATCCCTGTCGACGAGGACCAGGCGGCCGCGCTGTACCGGACTTTGCTGGCGGACAAACGTGTTCTCGTCGTGCTGGACAACGCGGCCAGCGCAGAGCAGGTGCGGTCGTTGCTGCCGGGCAACCCCGGCACTTTGGTCCTGGTCACGAGCCGGGACCAGCTCGGCGGTGTCGTCGCCCGGGACGGCGCCCGCCCGATCACCCTGAACGTGCTCGACCGGGACGAGGCGATCGCGCTGTTGGTGAATGTACTTGGTACGCAACGGGTCTCGGCCGAGCCGGAGGTGAGCGCCGAACTGGTGGACCGCTGTGGCCGGCTGCCGCTGGCATTGCGGATCGCCGCGGCCAACCTGGCTCTTCGTCCCCGGCGGCGGATCGCCGACCAGCTCGCCGACCTGTCCACTGAGGACCGGCTGAGCGCGTTGGAGATCCCGGGTGACGAGCAGAGCGCGGTGCGTGCCGCGTTCGGCCTGTCGTACCGTGTGCTGCCCGACCCGGCACGGTTGTTGTTCCGGCGGCTGGGCTGGGTGCCGGGTTCTGACGTCACCGCGCCCGCCGCTGCGGCGCTCGCCGACTGCTCTGTCGATGCGGCTGCGCAACTGCTGGAGTTGTTGGCCAGTGCGCATTTGGTCCAGCCCGACGCCGACGGCAGGTTCGGTTTGCATGACCTGTTGCGGTTGTACGCAGCCGAACGCGCCGACACCGAGGACGGCGCCGCCAGCCGTGCGACCGCGATTGCGCGGCTGTTCGACTGGTACCTGTGCACGGCCGACGCCGCGGCGCGGCAGCTCTATCCAGACGCGCTGCGACTACCGTTGGCAGCAAACAACTCCGATCCGGTCGGCGATGCGCTCGGCTGGCTGGACGCCGAACTGGCCAATCTGGTCGCGGCGATCCGGTACGCGGCCGACCATGGGCCCCGTCCGGCCGCGTGGCAGATCGCCGACACCCTCCGCGGCTACTTCATGCTGCGGGTGCTCCCAGTGGAATGGGCGGCGACCGTGCAGGCGGGCCGTTCGGCCGCCGAGGCCGCGGGTGACTTACGGGCCCAGGTCGCCATGGCGATCAGCGCCGCCGGTGCGCACGTCCGGCAGAACTCCTACCAGCAGGCGATTTCCCAGTTCCACGAGGCGCTGCGGATCAACCGGCAGGTGCGGTGGCCGGAGGCGGAGTCGTCCGCGCTGGGCAACCTCGGCACGGCGTACCTGTCGTCCGGGCGCCTGCGGATCGCCGCCGACTATTTCGCTCAGGGGCTCGCGGTCGACCGCCGGGTCGGCTGGCTGTCGGGACAGGCCGCCAAGCTCGGCAACCTCGGTGTCGTCAGCCGGTATCTCGGCCGCCTGACGGAGGCGGAGGCACAGCTTCGCGAGGTGCTCACGCTGTTCGACACGCTGGGATCCCGGTATGGCGAGGCGATCGCGCTCGGCAACCTCGGCGCCGTGGTGCACCTGCTCGGCCGCTATCCCGAGGCGGTCACGCTGCTCACCCGCGCCGTCGACCTGCATCGGGAACTGGGCGACCGCGGCACCGAGGCCAACGACCTGATCGCGCTGGCCTCCGTGCACCGTGACGCCGGGCGGCTGACCGACGCCCTCGACCTGGCCGAACCGGCCCTGTCCCAGGCCATCGAGATCGGTGAACACAACTACGTGGCCGACGCCTGCGCGGTGCTCGGGTCCGTCCACTTGCGACTCGGGGAGACCGGGCCGGCGCAGGAGGAGTACCAGCGCGCCCTGGATCTGACCCGCCGCACCGAGGTCCGCCGCTCAGAAGTCACGGCACTGATCGGCCTCGCCGAAGTCCACCGCACCCGCGGCGATACCCACCGGGCCCGCGACCACGCCGAAGCGGCAGTCACCCTGGCGCGCTCCACGGAACACCGCGTCCTCGAAGGCCAAGCCCTGCTCACCCTCGCAGATACCCGCCCCACCGAAGCCGCCGACCTCGCCACCCAGGCTGTGACCATCCAACGCGCGACCGGCTACCGCCTCGGCCTCGCCAACGCACTCCTCACACTGAGCACGACACTGTCCTCTGTGGACCCCTACACAGCTCTGTCCCACCGCCACGAGGCTGAGGAGATCTTTGCCGAGATCGGCGCGCGCCCACACCGGAAGGTCTGAAGCTTGCTCGAACTCGGCCTGAGGTCTCATAGCATCGACATGGTCACCGAAAGCGCCCGCAACAATCCCGTTCGGGTGTGACAGCCCAGGTCTTCGAGTCCTCGCCACCAGCTCAGGCCGAAGCTCTTGTCCGTCTCGCTCCCGTCAGCCGCCAGCACCCGGACGTAACGGTTGGCGTAGCAGCCGACCGGCAGCCCGTCGTCGCGCAGGAAGTCCATCCCCGCTCGCTGGAGAGCAGCGTCTCGAACCGCTGCATGGCCGGCCGCACCACCTCCAGGAAGAACCCGGCCTCCAGACTCGCCGGGTCCGCGGTCCAGAAGTCATTGTCCGCCAGCCGCAACGAGAACTCCGCCGGGGCCATCCCGGTCGGTGGGTCTCATCGCAGGCGGCCATCCTGGTGCTGGTCCTCGCGGCCATCCTGCCGGTGACGCCCACCTTCGCCGCGGTACTTCGACAGACTTGGTGGGATGTATGGGGTTCCGGGTTCGACCGGGTCGCCGCCGAGGGGGCCGGTCGGGCGGGTGGCGTCCTTGGCCATCAGCCGCTTTTCCTCCTGCCGCAGCGCGTTTTCCCGCTTGGACACCAGACTGAGCCCCTCGGTGTGGGTGAGCAGGCTACGGCTGAACGGCCACAGCAGGAACGCGGTCACCAGCAGTCCGGCCAGCGTCCCGTTCTCGCCGGTCTCCGGGTCCACCCCGGACAGTGCCAGCCCCAGGCCGCAGGCCATGCCAGCCGCGGTGAGGGCGATGGTGGGGCCGCGGCGGAACGTCGCCCGGGAGCGGACTTCCCGCTTGTCGAGGTACACGGCGAGTTTGGCCCGGACCAGCCACAGGCGCCGGAGGGTCTCGTCCGGCGGGACCTCACCCTCGGGGATGTCCACGGCGGGATCGCCGATGATGTCCGGTGTGTACGGCAACGGATCCGGGAAGTCCAGCCAGGCCTCGTGCGCCAGCCATCCCCGCTGTCTGGCCGGCCGGAACCGGCGAGTCCCGGCCAGCTCGGCCACATCCAGCAGCGGTTCCCGCTTGTGCCATACGGCCCCGCGGCCGCCAGGCCCCACGCGAACGCCAGCATCATGGCGCTGCCGTACCAGACTTCTTCCCATTCCCCACTTTGGATGCCCAGCCCGAGAACGAGGAACGCGAGCGCCCCGACCACGGCGCCCAAGACCTTGAGCGAGAACCCCAGTATCCCCACGGTCCGTTATCGCCACGCCTCGTCCCGGTGATACGGCACTCATTCCGCGGGCATGGCCACCAGGCTGATCATGCGGCGGGTGCGGTCCTCGCCGGGTTCCCGGCCCATCCGGGACGTGACGGTGGCGCGCATGTCGGCCAGGAGCTCAGCCATCTCGGTGTCGGTGAGCCAGACGGCGGCCTGCTGGTAGGTCACGCCGTCGGCGGTGGGGTCGGCCGGCTCATGGGTGAGGTACTGGTCGAAGTCGGCCAGGAGGCCGCTGACGAACGCGGTGAACGCCCTGCGCTGGTCGTCGAGGGTCATCGAGGCGCGGTCGGCCGGGCCGATCTCGGCCCCCTGCCAGCTCACCCGGTAGGTGCGTTCGACCGTGCCGCGGATCCGCCGCTCGTCGAGCACCTCCAGCACGCCGGCGGCCGCGAGTGCGGCGACGTGCCGGTACATCGTCGCGGGCGGGATGTCGGGCAGCCGCTCGCGCAGCTGCGCGGTCGTGGCCGGATGACCGTCCAGGAACGTCCGGAGGATGCGCAGCCGGACGGGGTGCAGCAGCAGGTCGAGAGAGGCCATGGACACATTGTTACCCACTCTGGTATTAATCTCAAAGCTGATAACAATGGAGGTGGGCATGACCAAGTCCGACACGACCTCGGAACCGGCTGTGGCGCGCGAGATCCCGGTGGATGTCCCGGCTGCCGACGGAATCACCCTCGCGGGGACGCTCACGGTACCTGTCGGCCCCGGCCCGCACCCGGCGGTGCTCTGCCTGCCCGGTTCCGGCAAGCTCGACCGCGACTCCAACGCCCGCCGGGTGCGCATGGATCTCGGCCGTCCGCTGGCCGACGCCCTGGCCAGGCACGGCGTCGCTTCGCTGCGCTATGACCGCCGTGGCGTCGGCGCCACGCCGGGCGACTGGCACGCCGTGGGGTTCCTGGACAACCGGGCCGACGCCGCGGCCGCGCTGCGGGCCCTGCGAAGCCACCCCGAGGTCTATCCGCGCGACGTCGGCGTGCTCGGGCACAGCGAAGGCGCGGTGCACGCCATGTGGCTGGCCGCCCATGCCCAGCCCGCCGCCGCGGTCATGCTCGCTGGTTATGCCCGTCCAGGTGACCAGGCCGTGCGCTGGCAGGGAACCCAGCTGGCTGCCACCATGCCCCGCCCGCTGCTGCCGCTCCTGCGCCGCATCGCCGCCCGGCAACTGAACCGGCTCGCCACGAGCACCACCGACACCATCCGCATCAGCGGCGCACGGATGAACGCGCGGTGGTGGCGCGAGCAGCTGGCCTACGATCCCCGCCCGGATCTGGCCCGCATCAAGGTTCCGGTGCTGGCCATCACCGGTGACAAGGACGTCCAGGTAGACCCGGGCGACCTGGACGTGATCGCACAGCTGGCGCAAGGGGCCGAGACTCACCGCGTTCCCGGCCTGACTCACGTGCTGCGCCGCACCGATGGCCCGGCGTCCGTGTTCGCCTACCGCAAGCTGCTGCGTGACCCGGTGGACAACGACGTGCTCACTCACGTCTGCCGCTGGCTGGCCGATCGGTTGCGCTGAACCACAAGGAAACCGCGATTGGCCTAAACCTCCTCGCGGCCATGGCGTCATTGAGGGTGACAGCCTTCTGACCGGGGAGATGCCATGCGCAGGAAGCGGTTCATAGGATGTGTTGCGGCAGTGGGGATATTCATCCTGCCCACCGTGTCCGCTCAAGCGGGCGAGCCGCCGAGAGTGCCCGTGACCGGCCCGGATCGTGGCCCTGGCACGATGCTCGGCTCCGCGACCGACCTGGGGCCAACCGATCCAGCCGAACCCTTCACCGCACGTGTGTACCTCAACGGTGACGCGAACGGGCTCTTCGGTTACGCCCAAGCGGTTTCCGACCCGAACAACCGGCTTTACGGGCCCTACTTGACACCTGACCAGGCACGCGCACGCTTTGCTGGTACGCAACAGCAAACGGCTCGGGTCAGCGCGTGGCTGCTCGACAACGGTCTGACCATAGACAAAGTGACCGCGCACAGCATCACCGTGCATGGGACCGCGGCCCAGGCGGCCACGGCGTTCGGTACTCATCTGGAGAACTACCAACTGTTCGGTGGCCGGTTTCATGGCCCGGCGACTGATATCACCGCGCCAGCGGCCGTGGCGCCCGACATCCTCAGCGTCACCGGCCTGTTGACGTTCCCCCAAGGCAAGGGAGGTAAACCCGCACGCGCGACCGCCGCCAAGGCAGGCACGACCGAAAGCCCTTGTCCCGATTACTTCGGTCAGCGCCCGGCCACCGAACTTCCTCCGGCCTATGGACATCCCGCGCAATGGGCGCCATGCGGATATACACCCAAACAGGTCCGTGACGCCTATGGGATCACCGGCACCGGCCTCACCGGGAAAGGCGTGACCATGGGCATCATCGGTGTCGGCAACGAGGTGAACGCCCTGGCCGACACCAACCGGTTCGCCCGCGAGCACGGCGAGCCCGAGCTGGCGCCCGGCCAGTTCATCCCGTACAT
>CBIMJO010000038.1:0-17758 GCA_966244135.1 uncultured Actinocrispum sp.
CTTGTCGAGGTCCATGATCTGCACCATGACCCAGCTGGTGGCGCCCGAGACGCCGCATGCCTTGTACTCGCCGTTTCTGCAAAGCACAGTTCAGGGCGCGGGCCGGCCGCTGATCCGACGTTGAACCGGCAGGCCGTCCGGCTTCGAGACCTTGAGCCTGGTGGAGAGGGACTTCCGGCCCAGGGTGGCGCCGAGTGCGGTCGCCGACCATGGAGTCGTTCAGGACGACTCCGGGAGGACGGGATGAGCTGGTGGATGGGCAGGCTGGTGCGGCGGTATCGGCTCGGTGGCAACCCGCTCCGGCGGCGGTCGGACCGGATCGAGACAGCGGTCCTGATCGGAGCGCTGGTGGTCGGCCTGGTGGGGATCCCGATCGGCGTACAGGCCAACGAGGTCGCATACCAGGCCGGGGCGCGGGCGGCGGCCGAGCGGGCCGCGAGCGTGGTGCAGACCCATGCGGTGCTGCTGGCCGACGCGCCCGCAGCGCAACCGGTCCGGGTCCCGGTTTCCACAGTGAACGCTCGCGCGGAATGGCACGCACCGGACGGCAGCACGCGGACCGGTGACGTGTCAGTGGCGCCGGGCACCCGGGCGGGCACGGACATTCCAGTGTGGACAGACCAGCGTGGTTCACTGGTACGTGCTCCGCTGAACCCGACCCAGCTGAGCTCACGTGCCGTCGCAGTTGCCGTTGGGCTGGGACTGGGGTGGTTCCTGGTGATGCTGCTCGTTTTCGCGGCGGTGCGGTGGGTCCTGGATCGCAAGCGGATGGCCGAGTGGGAAGCGGATTGGGAACGAGCCGAACGCAACTGGCGCCGCCCCGCCCGCTGACTGGAGCGAAAAGTCGTTCGCCACAGCGTGATCTCGTTGCCTTGATCGGGACCATGACCTCGATCTGGACCGGGCACAAGGTGCGGCTGCGTGGCATCGAACCCGAGGACTGGCCGGCCTTTCAGCGGTTCGATGAGCACTCGGCGGATATGCGCGCGTCGGACATGGTCCATCCGCCGCGCTCGGCGGCGGGCTACATGTTCGGCGAACGCCGGTTCCACAAGTGCGAGGTCCGGATCTACGCCTTCAACGAGGCGTCCATCGCGCTGCACCACAAGATCGGCTTCCAGGCCGAGGGGCGGCTGCGCGAGCACGAGTTCTTCGCGGGCCGCCACCACGACCTGGTGATCATGGGCCTGACCGTGGACGAGTTCGCCGCACGTCACCCTTTCGGCGCGCTCTAGCCCGCACTGGGGTACTTGCTGAGGATGGCGCGGAGGTCCGTGACGAACCGCAGCGACTCGTCGTGGTCGCGTTGCCAGACGTTGCGGCCGAAGATCAGCCCGGTCGCCCCTGCCGCCATGGACTGGCGCGCCTTGGCGAGCATGGCTTCGTCGCCGGCCTTCTCACCGCCGGAGACCAGCAGCAGCGTGCGGCCGGCGGACCGGACGACCGCGTCGATGGCCTCCTGCCCGCTGAAGTCCCGGTCGTAGGCCGCGTGCACGCCGGTGCGGCGGTCGGGGTGCGGGAAGTTCACCTTGACCATGTCCGCGCCGAGCTCGGCCGCTGTGCGGGCGGCGTAGTCGACAGCGTAGAAGGAGTCCTTGCCGCCCTTCGCCTCGATCGCGGCGCCCCGCGGGTAGGCCCAGACGATCAGCGGCATCCCGAGCCGCTCCGCGTCCTCGCGCACCTTCCGGTACTGCGCGAAGTCGATCTCCTGCGCGGGTGTTCCGACATACAGGGTGTACCCGACCGCGTCGGCACCAAGGCGGACAGCGTCCTCGACCGTCGCGTTGACCGGGGACAGCGCGTGCGCGTCGGACGGGATGTCGGTCTTGCCGTTGAGCTTCAGCACCAGCGGGACCTCACCGGCGTAGTCCCAGTAGAACTTCTCGGCCAGGCCGATCTGGATGGCGATGCCGTTGAACCCGCCCTCGAGGGCGAGCTTCACGATGTAGCGCGGATCGCCTGCCTCCGGGTTGGCGAAGAAGTCCCGCGGCCCGTGTTCCAGGCCCTGGTCGTACGGCAGGAACAACGCCGTGCCGTTGCGCAGGCCGGACTGGTGCAGGATGTGGTGCAGACGTGCTTTCTTGCCCGTGCTGAGGCCCAGTTGCCTCAGACCGTGCCGAGTGGACATGTTCTCTCCTTGTGTTCGGCCGCGAGGCCCACCGAGGGCCGCGGCCACAACTGGATCCGGTGTGCGGGAACGCCCCGCCGCCTCAGCGGCCGGGCGCAGTCGCGCATCATCGTTGTGGCTCCGCTGACCAATGCCGTGACGAACCGAAGATCGGTCCCAGCTGCGCCGTCCAGGTCCATCGCTACAACGTCTTGGCGATCAGGTCCATCAGGTCCACGGTGCGGCTGGCGTAACCCCACTCGTTGTCGTACCACCCGAAGACCTTGACGAGCCGCCTGTCGGCCATCGTCAGGCTGGAGTCGAACACGCACGAAGCCGGGTCGCCGATGATGTCCCGGGACACGACCGGTGCGTCGGTGTAGCGCAGGATCCCCTTGAGGTAGGTCTGCGCGGCCTCGGCGAAGGCCTGGTTGACCATCTCGGCGGTGACGGTCTCGTCGAGCAGCACCGCGAGATCGGTCAGCGAACCGTCCTCGACCGGCACCCGGACGGCCACGCCGTCGAGCTTGCCGGCCAGTTCGGGGATGACCAGGCCGACCGCACGGGCGGCGCCGGTCGTGGTCGGGATGATGTTGACGGCGGCGGACCGGGCGCGGCGGAGGTCCTTGTGCGGGCTGTCGATCAGCGCCTGGTCGTTGGTGTAGCTGTGGATCGTGGTCATCATGCCGCGTTCGATGCCGAACGTGCGGTGCAGGACCTCGACCATGGGCGCGACGCAGTTGGTGGTGCAGGACGCGTTGGAGATCACGTCGTGGGCGGTGGGCTGGTAGGTGTCGGCGTTGACGCCGAGCACGATCGTGGCGTCGACTCCCTTGCCGGGGGCGGAGATCACGACCTTGCGGGCACCGGCGCCGAGGTGCCCGGCGGCCGACTCGCGGGTGCGGAACTTCCCCGAGGCCTCCAGCACGATGTCGACCGCGTGGTCGTCCCAGGGGATCTCGGCCGGGGACCGGCTGGACAGCACCGCGAAGCACCGGTCGTCCACGTAGATGCGATTGCCGTCGCAGGTGACCTCACGCTGCCACGTGCCGTAAGTAGAGTCGTACTTAAGCAGGTGGGCCAGGGTCTCGGCGGACGTGATGTCGTTGACGGCGACCACCTCCAGGCCGGACTCCTTGCGATCGAACAGGATCCTGAGCACGTCGCGGCCGATCCGGCCGAACCCGTTGATCCCGATCTTGACTGTCATGGTGGTCGCCTCCAGGGTTCTCGGCTGTCACCTCGCAGTCTGTGATGGTCGCGCGGGCGTGATGAGGGTCTGAGGGACCGGTGCGTCCGGGACTTTCGGCCCGGCTGTACGTCGCGAATTTCCTGCCATGCGGGCCCTGGCGGCGCTAGCTGGTGCATGTCCGGCGAGAGCGGTACTCCATGTTCACCCCCGTTGACACCTGCCCCGCGCAGGTTGTGCACCGCCGCTTGACTCCGGCGGTTGGTCAGTTGATGTCGAACTCGTTTCCTTCGGGATCCTTCATCCCGACCGCGTAGTGGTCGATTCCTTCCTGGTACATGACGCAGGTGATGGTGGCGCCCAGGGCCACCAGGCGGTCGGCTTCGGTGTCCACACGCTTCTTCCGCGTCTGGATCGGGTCGGTCCGGTCGCCGCTGGCGTGGATGTCGATGTGCAGCCGGTTCTTCACGGCCTTCGCGTCCTGGACCACTTGGAACCAGATGGCCGGTCCAGCGCCCTGCGGGTCGCTGATCCGGTCCGCGCCGCCGGTCAATGCTTCGTCCGGCAGCCCCAGGTCGCGGTAGTAGTCGTCCCATGTGACGAAACCGGTTGGGGGCGGCGCGAGTTCATAGCCCAGCGCGGCAGCCCAGAAGTGGGCCTGGCGGTCGGGATCGGCGCAGTCGATCACCAGCTGGTACCGGACGGACATGGAGATTTCCTTCCCGCCGTGCAACTTTGCGCGCCATCTTGCCAGTTGTGAGTCACACTGCGGTCCGGATGGCCATGGTGATCCCGAGGGTGAGCATGGTGGCCGCGATCAACGAGTCCAGCACCCGCCACGCCATGGGCCGGGCGAACACGCCTGACAATGCCCGAGCGCCGAAACCCAGTGCGGTGAACCACAACAGGCTGCCCGCCACCGAACCAACAGCGAAGACCCAGCGGCCGGCGCCATAGCTGTTGCCGATCGAACCCAGCAGGAACACCGTGTCCAGGTACACGTGCGGGTTGATCCACGTGAAGGCCAGGCAGGTCAGCAGCACCGCCCGTAGAGATGCGCGTCCAGCACGGCTGGCTTGCATGGCTTCGGGGCGCAGCGCTCTGCGGGCGGCGTAGAGGCCGTAGCCGGCGAGGAACACCGCGCCCGCCCAGCCGAAGACGGTGATGGCGGACGGCCACAACGCGATGAGGCCGCCGATGCCGCTGATCCCAAGGGTGATGAGCACGGCGTCGGACGCGCCGCAGATCGCCACCACGGGCAGCACGTGTTCGCGGCGCAGGCCTTGGCGCAGCACGAACGCGTTCTGCGAACCGATCGCCACGATCAAGGACAGGGTGGTGCCGAGGCCTGCGGCCAGCGGTGTCAACGCTCCGTACACGACCTTGACGCTAAGGAGCAAAGTCTGAACACTCCAGCTAAACTTTCTTCAGTATCATTAGCGCTCGTGATGGCCGACCTGCCGATTGACCAGGTGCGCACGCTGCTCGCCGCAGTGGACGAGGGCACGTTCGAGGCTGCCGCCCGGGCGTTGCACCTCACGCCGTCGGCGATCAGCCAGCGGATCAAGGCGCTGGAGCAGCGGGTCGGCCGCGTCCTGCTGCAACGGTCGAAACCGGTGCGCCTCACCGAATCCGGCGAGGTCCTGGCCCGCTTCGCCCGTCAGTTCACGTTGCTGGCCCAGGATGCCGACACCGAACTCGGCCTGGATGGGGACACCCACCCGGCGACGCTGCCGATCGCGGTGAACGCCGACTCGCTGGCGACGTGGTTCCTCGACGCGCTCGCCGCGGTGCCCGGCGAGGTGAGTTTCGTGCTGCACCGCGAAGACCAGGACCACACCACGGATCTGCTGCGTGAGGGCCTGGCGATGGCGGCGGTGACGTCCAGCCCGGAACCCGTGCAGGGGTGTTCGGTGCGGCCGCTGGGGCGGATGACCTACCGCGCGAGGGCCAGTCCGGACTTCGCGGCGCGGTGGCTGGACGGCCCGCTGCACGAGGTGCTGCCGCAGGCCCCGGTCGTGCTGTTCGATGGCAAGGACGACCTGCAGCACAGGTTCACCCAATCGGTGATCGGCCGCGATCCGGGCGTGCGCCGTCATTACGTGCCCGCTTCGGACGTGTTCCTGGTCGCTGTCCGCAAAGGTCTCGGCTGGGGCGTGATCCCCGACCAGCAGGCTGACGAGGATTCGGCGCGAGGATTGCTCATCGACCTGGCCCGCGAGCACCCGGTGCATGTGCCGTTGTACTGGCAGCAATGGAAACTCGACTCACCACCACTGTCCGCATTGGCCGAAGCGGTGACCCGCATGGCCGCGGAACACTTGGCGCCCTTGGCCTAGCGGCCGCTGCAGCCGTTCTCGCCCAACGCGTCCCGCACACCCTCCTCGATGTCCTCGCCGACGAGCCAGTCGGTGAACAGGTATACGCCGGCACCGACCACGAAACCGACTGCGTTGCCGACGATCGGGACCTCCGAACCGAGGAGTGCGCCGGCACCGGCCGTGGCCAGCATGCCGCCACCGGCTCCGACGGCACCGGACACACCGCTCCTGGTCATCCGCGCCGCGTAGTCGATCCCGGTGTACTCGTTGTCGTCGAACAACATCGTGGCGCCCTCGACCAAGGGGGCCGCGATCGCCGCGCTGCCGACACCACCGGCAAGCCTGCCGCTGAATCCTGCAGTGCTAGCACTGGCGCCGCGGCTGATCAGCAGTTCCGTGGCCCGGGGCGCGAGGAAGCTTTCCAGGGCCGCTCCTCCGGTGCCGCCGGCCGCGCCGAGAGTCATGTCCCGCGCGTAGTGCGGGTCGCCGCCCTGTGCTTCGGCGATCAGGTCACCGGCCAGGGCGGTGCCCGCGCCAAGCAGGCCAGGGAGGACGGCGCGGGTGCGCATCGTGCCGTCGACGGTGACTTTGCGCAGGCCACGGGCCTCGAACCACTCGTCGGGCAGCTCGACCCACTTGTTCATGTTCTTGGCGGTGGCGTTCTCGGGGTCGGCGAGCGGGGTGATCACGCCATCGTCCGACTCCAGAAGGAAATGGCCGCCGCCGAGAGCCTGCTCGTGGATGTCGATGGGCACGTTCACACAGCTGGAGGTCGGTGGTGGGTCGAACGATGCCGGCTGGTCGCCGAACGCGTTGCGGAAAGCCTGGCTGTCGCGTTTCGGGTTGCTGTACCGGTAGGTCTGCCCCTCCATGTCGGGCGTACGCGCCGCCATCATCGCGCGCAGTTCCAACGCGTCGACGCGGGTCCCGTCGACGCGGTAGACCACGACCGAGTTCGGCATGTACGGGAACAGCCAATCGTTGGCGTAGGACGCGTTCTGGGTGCCCCGGTTCAAGCGTGCCGTCGCGCTGCCACCACCCCTGTGCCCTTCGGTGATCTTGGTGTACTTGCGTTGCGTGCTGGACAGTGCGTGCTCGAACAGTGACGAACGGAACCCCTGTGCGTGGATGTCACCGTTCAGCACGGACACGTCGGAGGTGTGCAAGCCATCCCACATGACGCCCGTGGTGTTGTCCGGCAAGGGAAGTGGCGGGCGTGCCAGGGGAGCCATCGTGCTCAGCCCGGCCAGGTCCAAGGAGTCCGATGTGGACGGAAGGTACACACGTTCGGGCCCGGACGCGGTGTACGGCCCCGGGCTGCGCAGACCGCTCAACAGGCCGCGCGAGGTGTCCATGCTGGCGATTTCCTGTTGCTGGTAACCGAACGCGGACAGCGGGTCGACGAGCGGAGGCACCCCGTCGATCCCTGGCAGCAGGCGGGATTCCCAGGAGTCCGGCTGAACACCGCCCAACGGCAACAGGTTGCCCGCCGGGTCGAACTGCTTGGGAAACGCCAGTGGTGACGTGACCGGGACCCACACCAGGTCGCGGTGTTCCCGGTACGGGATCTGCAGGTCCACACTCGCCGGGCCGTCCGGATCGAGCAGCAGGTCGAGCACGTCGCCTTCGGGGATGTCCTCGATACTGAGGAAGCTGGCGAACTGGTCGGGAGTGGCCAGGATCGACTCGGGCTTGCCCATCGCGGCGACCGGGCCGACGACCTTGTCCACCCGGATGCCCAGCAACCCGTTGGCGGTCAAGGAGTACAGCACCGGCGGGATGACGATGAGGCCCTTCTCGGCGAGCCACGCATGTCCCTCGGCCTGCCGGGCCTTGCGCTCGATGTCGAGCCGGCGCAACAGGTTCGCGTAGTCGTAGAACTCGCCCTCACCACGCTTGTGCGTGCTGAGGTACAGGCGGGCGCGGTTGAGCTGGATCAGCAGCGCGGGCATGCTCAGCTCGCTCGCGACGACGTCACACGGCCCGGGTTCGGCGTCCGTCTCGGTCGTGCGCTGGATTTCGAGTTCTTCCTCCTCGGCGCACGCGCACCCGGGCGACACGTGGTCACCACACCGCTGGACGGGCAGCGCCGCCATCGACCGCAGCACCATCTGGTTACCGCCGGTCGCCTGGCCGTGCAACATCATTCCCACCAGGGAGGACGGCCGTGGTCCGCCGACCGCCGCGGGCACCTCGTCCGTCAGGTCCGGCTCGGCCCGAACCTCTGCTCTGCGAGCCATGGAACCACCTATACGCCGCGAATGGGACCAGCGGCGTCCCTTGGGCCGATGTGTGCCGCACAGGGCTCGATACCGGCCCGGCCGGGACTTTCGGCCCACGGTGAAAGGCCGATGGCCACTGACCTTGTGGTGTGGCGTTGGGCGACCGTACATATATGCGTGTACTGACGGTGAACCCGGGATCGTCCAGCCTGAAGCTGGCGCTGGTCGAGAACGGTGTTCCGGCGGATCAGACGGTGCTCGACCGGTGGGACGGCTCGATGGCGGAACCGTTGCGCCGCGCCGTGTCCGGGTGGTCCGAAGTGGACGTTGCTGCCATCCGGTTCGTGCACGGGGGGTGCCGTCGCAGCCCGGTGCCGGTGAACCGCGAGGTGCTCGACGAACTCGCCGGGCTGAGCGGCCTGGCGCCGTTGCACCAGCCGGGTGCGGTCGCCGCCGCGGAGGCGTTGCTGGGGATCGTGCCGATCGTCGCGTGCTTCGACACGTCGTTCCACGCCTCGATGCCGCCGGAGGCCCGGATCTATGGCCTCCCGACCGCGTTGACCCGCCGCCTGGGGCTGTATCGCTTCGGTTTCCACGGTCTGTCCTGCCAGTACTCCCTGCGGCGGGTGGCGGAGCTGGTGAATGTCAGCCCGGACGAGCCCCGGGTGCTGGTGGTGCACATGGGCGCTGGAGTGTCCGTGACCGCCATCCGGCACGGCGTCGGTGTCGACACGAGTATGGGGTTCACCCCGCTGGAAGGCGCCGTGATGGCGACCAGGTCCGGTTCGGTGGACCCCGGAGTGCTGTTGCGGCTGCTTCAGGACATGGGGCCGGATGAGCTGGGCGACGTGCTGTACCACCGTTCGGGTCTGGCTGGGTTGACCGGGACCGGCGGTGATTTCCGGGATGTGCTGACGGCTCGCCGGCAGGGGAGCCGGGAGGCCGAGCTGGCGGTGAAGGTGTACGCGCACCGCATCCGCCGGGAGATCGGCGCGATGGCCGCGTCGCTCGACCGGGTGGACGCGGTGGTGTTCACCGGCGGCGTGGCGGTGTACAACCCCGACCTCGTCGCGGAGATCGCCGGTGGGCTTGAGGTTCTGGGTGTTCAGGTGGTCCGGCGGCTGCTCGCGGCCAGGGGCGACCGGGTGGTCAGCCCGCTCGGCGTGCTGCCGCGGGTGTTCGTGATCACCGCGCGCGAGGACCTGGAACTGGCCCGGCAGGCCGAGACCGTTGTGACCACTGTAGACTGTGAGGTGCGGTGATGATCCGTCCGGAGATCGAGAAGGCGCTGAAGGCGGCGACTCTCGCCCCGTCACCGCACAACACCCAGCCGTGGCGGTTCGAGGTCGTCGGCGATCAGGTGGACCTGCTGCTCGATGAGTCCCGGATCCTCCCGGTCGCCGACCCGCGCGGGCGTGAGGCCCGGATGTCCTGCGGTGCCGCGCTGTTCAACCTGCGGATGTCCCTGCGGGCGCAGGGGTTGCCGGTCCACGTGCGGCTGCTGCCCGACCCGGCGCGGCCCGACGTCCTCGCCCGGGTCCGGGTGAGCGGCTCGCTCCCGGCCAAGCCCGACGAGCGGCTGCTGGCGACCGCGATCGCCCACCGGCACACCAACCGCAGGCCGTTCGAGGATCGAGCAGTGCCCGATGGACTGCAGAAAACGTTGCGGCAGGCGGCTTTGGCCGAAGGGGCCCGGCTCGTCCTGATCGACCAGCCCGCCCGGTACAGCTCCATCGCGACGCTGCTGCGGGTCGCCGAGTACACCCAACGGGACGACCCGAAGTTCCAGCAGGAGCTGGACCAATGGGTCGCCGCCGACACCAACCGCACGGATGGTGTGCCACCACTGGTGAGCGGGCCACCGCCGATACACACGCCACTGGTTCCGTTGCGCCCCTACGGAAGCAGCTCCAAAGCGCCCCGCATGTACGAGCAGGAACCGCTCCTGGCGATCCTGGTGACCGCACACGACACCACCCGCGACCACATCCGGGCCGGCCAGGCCATGGAACGGGTGCTGTTGTCGGCGACCGCGCTGCAGCTGAGCGTCTCGTTCCTGTCCGCGGCGGTGGAACTGAGCGCGAGCCGGGCCTCCCTCCAGGCCCTGCTGGGCAGCGACGGCCACCCGCAGACCATCCTCCGCCTCGGCTACGGCTACCCGGCCCCGCACACCCGCCGCCGTCCCGTCAGCGAGGTCAGCACCTGCACGGAGCCATCCGGGGCCGGTTCCTGACCTCCGCACCCCACGTGCGGAGGGGCTAGTGCGGTGATCACTGGTGATCACCGGTTCAGCTGGGGTCAGTTCATGTCTGGAGTGAGGATTTCGAAGTGTCCGGCCATGGCGGTGAACAGCGCGTCGTCTTCCTCCGGCATGGACGAACCACAGCCCAGAACGAAGCGGTCCGCGCCTTGGACGACGATGTACTCACGGACCGCCCAGACGCGGCCGGCGTCATGCTTGGCGCAATCCAGGCGGGCACCGGACCGCCCGGCGATTTCGGCCTCCGTGATCTGGAAGTCACCGAATCCGTTGGCCTCAAGCGAGACCTGGACATGCTCAGCGACCTCAAGGGGGGTGACACCCGGCCGGGGCATGCCCCGGAACACGATGACGCTGTGCCGCCTATCGGCGGGGTCGACGAACCGGGCGGTCTCGAACGGGCTGTTCTTCAGGTTCGGCGGGCGCTCGTCCCAGCCCTGTGGGACGTGGACGGCGTACCCGAAGGTCGGCTTGGTGATGCGCTGCCACTGCATGAGGCGCTCCTCGGCGTCACTGCGTCGAATGTGCCTGAGAGCAGCGGTGTAGGACTCGCCCGTACGGCGAGCGCGTTCACGGACACGGCGCTTGAAGTGCTTGTTCGCTGTCATCAGGCCCTCGACACCACGGCACTGTTCCCCCGGCGAGCAGCCCGCAGCGGGCGGATGACCAGCGACCTGAGGGAGCAGTCCCCCTTTGCCTCCGCCGAGCGGTCCTGCCGGGGAGGACCGAAGGAGGTTGGGCGGTAGATCAACGCTCACCGACACGATAACACTTCGTGCTCGCCCCAAACCACTCCACAGGGGGACGCGGCAGCACTGACTGAGATCAACTTCAAACGGTCACTCTCGGCTCGTTGATCGCCAACCGGGTGCCGCGGCCGCTGCACTCGATTACCGGTCACAGGTGCAGGCGAGGGCGGCCGGGGTGACCATCGAGTCGCGCGTGCGGCCACGAACCGTGGCAGGCGACCCGGTCCTGCTCGAACGACTCTTCATCAACCTGGTCGACAACGCGATCGCCTACAACACGTCCGGGGGATGGGTCCGCATCGACGTCACGGAATCTCCGGCATTGGTCGTCAGCAACACAGGCCACGAAATCCCCGCGGACGCCGTGGACACCCTGTTCGAACCGTGGCGGTGGTTTCAGGCGGTTGGTCTGACCACGTAGACCGGACAACGCGCCATGTGCAGCGCGGTGGACGTGACGACCGAGAGCCGCCCCTCGTGGCTGCCAGGTCCCAGAACGAGCAGGTCGGTGCGTTCAGCGGAGCGCACCGCCTCATGTGCCTGGCTGCGCATCAGCAGCAGGCTCGCCGTGAGGCGGGGGGCGAGTTCGCGGACCTGCTCGGCGGCGTGTTCCAGCAGAGCGGCGGGATCGGGGCCGGCTTCGACATGACGGGCCGGGGGGAGGGGAGCGGCGTGCAGGAGGCGTAGGCCGCTGCGGGTGCGGGTGGCCAGCTGGACGGCGCGGTGCAGGACGAACCGGTCGTCTTGCCCGCCCAGGGCGGCGGTGATCCACCCGTGGTCACCGTGTACCGCTCGGGTCTCGCCGCGGATGACGACGGTGTCGCAGTGGGTCGCGGTGAGGATGGGCAGGATGCTGCGGCCGACGCCGAACGGGCCGTGCTGGTGACCGCGGTAGCCCAGGACGAGCAGGTCGCTGTCCTGGCTGGCCTTGACCATGAGCGGCACCGGGGCGTCGGGGGAGCTCGTGACGATCGCGTGCAGCCAGCGGTAGGCGTTGAGCCGCCGGGCGATCGCCTGGTCGTCGGCGGTCTTGGCGGCGTAGACCCGCAGCCTCGCCTTGAGGGTGGAGGCGTGCCGCAGTGCCCAGTCGAGCGCCGCGTCGCCCCATTCGGAACCGTCCGTGCCGACGGCCATCCGCGGCTGCCAGTTCTGTGGCCGGTGCTGTTCGGGCAGCTGAACGGGGACGGTCATGGGCTCCTCCAAGGCTCGCTCGGGCAAGCGTCCCGCGTGCGGGCGACGTCACCCAGGGCCGGGAGCCTCCGCGATAGAGGCCGAAGGTCCCGATCCCCGTGGGGCTCCCGCCGGTATCGGCGGCACCGGGCACAAGGGCAGCGTTGTGGTCGACCGACAGCCGATGGAAGGGATGCCATGACCGCCCAGACCCAGCTGGCCGATGCCCGGCCCGCCACCGGCACCGTGCACCGGATCGACGCGTGGTGGCGCGCGGCCAACTACCTCTCGGTGGGCCAGATCTACCTGCTGGACAACCCCTTGCTGCGGACGCCCCTGCTTCCCGGGCACGTCAAGCCACGCCTGCTGGGGCACTGGGGGACCGTTCCGGGGATCACCCTGACCTACGCGCACCTCAACCACCTGATCATGCGCGACGACGTGAACGCGCTGCTGGTGACCGGCCCCGGCCACGGCGCCGCGGGCCTGAACGCCGCCGCGTGGCTGGAGGGCACCTACTCGGAGCTGTACCCGCAGGTGGGCCAGGACCTGGCCGGGATGCGCACGTTGTTCCGGCAGTTCTCGTTCCCCGGCGGCGTGCCGAGTCACGCCTCGGCGCACCTGCCGGGCTCCATCCACGAGGGTGGCGAACTCGGCTACGCGCTCGCGCACGCGACCGGTGCGGCCCTGGACAACCCGGACCTGATCGTCGCCTGCGTGATCGGCGACGGCGAGGCGGAGACCGGTCCGCTGGCGACGAGCTGGCACGCACCCGCGTTCCTCGACCCGATGACCGACGGCGCCGTCCTGCCGGTCCTGCACCTCAACGGTTACAAGATCGCCAACCCGACGGTGCTGTCCCGGCTGCCGCGCGAGGACCTGACCGGGATGCTGCGCGGCCACGGGTGGCGCCCGATCGAGGTCGAGGGCAGCGACCCGTTCGAGGTGCACGAGGCGTACGCGGAGGCCCTCACGGCCTGCCTCAACGACATCCGCGAGATCAAGAGCGACACGCGGCGACGGCGTCCACAGTGGCCGATGATCGTGCTGCGCACACCCAAGGGCTGGACCGGCCCGAAGCAGTTCGAGGGATCGTGGCGGTCGCACCAGGTGCCGATCACCGACGTGCGCACCGACCCGCATGCGTTGGCCCAGCTCGAGGCCTGGCTGGAGTCCTACCGGCCTGGCGAGCTGTTCGACGACGACGGCACACCCATGGCGCTGGTGCGCTACTGGCACCCGGAGGGTGATCGCCGGATGAGCGCGAACCCCATCGCGCACGGTCAGGTGCAGCGGGACCTGCGCCTCCCGGACTGGCACGAGTACACAGTGGACATTTCCCGGCCTGCCGAGGCGACCCGTGCCCTGGGTGGCTACCTGCGCGATGCCATGGCGCTCAACGCACAGAACGGCAACCTGCTGTACTTCGCGCCCGACGAGCACGCCTCGAACCGGCTCGGCGATGTGCTCGAGGTGACCGGCCGCCGCTGGCAGTTGCCCATCGAACCGAACGACGACCACCTGGCGTCCAACGGGCGGGTGTTCGAGGTGCTGTCCGAACACCTGTGCCAGGGCTGGCTGGAGGGTTACCTGCTGACCGGCCGGCACGGCCTGTTGTCCAGCTATGAGGCGTTCACCCACATCGTCGACTCGATGGTGGCGCAGCACGCCAAGTGGCTGCACACCGCGGCCGACATCCCGTGGCGGCGGCCGGTGCCGAGCCTGAACTACCTGCTGACGTCCCATGTGTGGCGTCAGGACCACAATGGAGCGTCCCACCAGGACCCCGGCTTCATCGACCACGTGCTGAGCAAGCGGCCGGAAGTAGCCCGCGTGTACCTGCCGCCGGACGCCAACACCCTGCTCACGGTCGCGGACCATTGCCTGCGCACCAAGGGTTTGGTGAACGTGATCGTCGCCGGGAAACAGCCCGCTCACCAGTACCTCACCGCCGACGAGGCCCGCGCGCACTGCGAACAGGGACTGAGCGTGTGGAGCTGGGCCAGCAACGACCTGGACGGGGGCACCGACGTGGTGCTCGCCTGCGCGGGAGACGTGCCGACTCAGGAAACCCTTGCCGCGGTGGATGTCCTGCACGACCTGGTGCCGGATCTCAAGGTGCGTGTGGTGAACGTGGTCGACCTCGGCCGGTTGTTCTCACCCGAACAGCACCCGCACGGCATCAGTGACCGGGTGTACGGCGAGATCTTCACCCCGGACAAGCCGGTGATCTTCGCGTTCCACGGCTATCCCTGGCTGATCCACCGGCTGACCTACCGCCGGCCCGGGCACGAGAACCTGCACGTCTGGGGGTTCCACGACTACGGCACGACCACCACGCCGTTCGACATGTGCGTGCTCAACGAGCTCGACCGCTACCACCTGGCCCTGGCCGCGCTGGAGCGCGTGCCGCGGCTGGAAGGCCGGATCGGGCACCTGCGCCAGAACCTGTTGGCGCGGCTCGCCGAGCACCACGACCACATCCGCCGCACGGGCGAGGACCTGCCGCAGATCCGCGACTGGACACCAAGGAGAACATCATGACCGACAAGTACATCGTCGTCGGAGTCGACGGCTCGACGGCCAGTATCGCGGCCCTGAAGTGGGCCATCGACGAGGCCCGCCGGCGCGGGACCAGGGTGGACGCGGTGAACGCGTGGCACTCCGACCCCACCACGACCGGCCTGGCCAAGGCGGACATCATCCAGCTGCGGCCACGTGACGAAGTGCTGGCCGCCCAGCAGAAGCTGCTCGCCGGGTCCATCGAGGACGCCGCCGGGGACAGCACGGACGTGCAGATCCGCCAGCTGCTGGTGGAGGCCCAGCCCGGGCCCGCCCTGGTGAACGCCGGCAAGGAGGCCGAGCTGGTGGTGGTCGGCAGCCACGGGCACAGCCGGCTCGCCGAGGTCCTGCTCGGCTCGGTCAGCTCGTACTGCGTGCACCACGCCGTCTGCCCGGTCGTGGTCATCCCGGACGTGCACGTCAAGCGGGAGCGGACGCCGGTCCAGGCCACGGCCGAGCCGCTGACTATGGGCCCGCTCTACTGAGCTTTCCGTTCGTCACGAACCGATCGTCCCGACCGAGGAGTCATGATGGCGTTCTGGTCGCCCCTCGAGGTGCGGATGCTGTTCCAGGCGGTCGCGCACGCGCCGTCTGTGCACAACACCCAGCCGTGGGTGCTGGAGACGCACGAGCGCAGCGTGCTGTTGTTCGAGCGGTGGGACATCGCGTTGCCCCACCACGACCCCGACGGCCGGGACCGGCTGATGTCCTGCGGTGCCGCGCTGACCAACCTGGAGCTGGTGATCCACAACCTTGGCTGGCAGACGAGCACGACACTGTTCCCGGACACCACCCAGCCCGACCTGGTGGCCGTGGTGACCGCGCGGCAGCGGGCGTTGCCCAGCGACAACGACCGGCTCTGGTACGCCGCGATCCCGCACCGCCGCAGCCACCGGCTGCGGTTCGCCCCGGAACCGTTGTCCGCCGAGGAGTTCCGGGTCGTGCGGGCCGCGCTGCTCGGCGAACGGGTCAGCTCGCGCACGATCACCGGGCGGACCGAGGCGGGCGCCGTGGCGTCCACAGTGGAGCATGCCGCCAAGCTGCTGCGGCACGATCGCGCATATCTGCGTGAACTGCGCTCGTGGACCATCCGCCGCCGCAACGGCGCTCGCGCGGGAATCCCTGAGGACCACTTCGGCCACGCGCTGTTCGGCGGGTTCGTTCACCCGCACGACGGCATACCGGAGCACGCGGCGCTGACCACACGGATCGACGAGGAGTGCGTGCTCGTGGTCGAGACGGTCGATGACAGCAAACGCGACCAGGTGCTCGCCGGGGCGGCGATCCAGCGCGCGTGGCTGGCGGCCACCAGCCTCGGCCTGGCCGCCTCGGTGGTCACCCAGCCGCTGCGGCTGCCGGAGGGGCGCGACGGGCTGACCGAACGGCTTTGCCTGGCCGGGTTCCCGCAGGCGCTGCTTCGCATCGGGCACACCTACCGGGTTCCCGCCGCGGTCCCGCGGCGCAGCCTCGCCGAAGTCGTCCGGACGCCTAGCGGAGGCTGAGGCGTGTCGCGGCTGGTGCTCGCGCTGACCACGGTGCTGCTGGCCGCCGGCGCCGTGGTCCCGGTGCTTTCTGATGCGCTGTGGATGGCGGGGACGCTGGTGGCCTTGCTCCCGGCCGCGGTCTGGGCCGGGAAGGACCTGCTGGCCAAGCGGTTCGGCGCGGACGTGCTCGCGGTACTCGCCCTGGCCGGAACCGCGCTCACGGGGGAGTACCTCGCGGGCTGCGTGATCGGCGTGATGCTCGGCACCGGCCAGGTGCTGGACGACTACGCCCGCCGCCGCGCCCGGCGGGATCTCAGCGCGTTGCTGGACCGGGCGCCGCGGCAGGCGCGGGTCCGGCGGGACGATGGTGTCCTGCTGGTGCCCACCGATTCGATCAGACCCGGCGACCACGTGGTGGTGACCTCGGGGGAGGTCGTCCCCGTGGACGGGCGGTTGCTGGCGCACGGAACCTTCGACGAGTCGGCCCTCACCGGCGAACCGCTGCCGGTGACACACACCCACGGCGACGAGGTCCGCAGTGGTGTGGTGAACGCCGGTGAGGCCGTGGACCTGGTCGCCTCGTCCAGCGCTCAGGACAGCACCTACGCGGGCGTGATGAAACTGGCCGAACAGGCAGCGGCCGAGGGAGCTCCGGTTGTGCGCCTCGCCGACCGCGCGGCGGCCGTGTTCCTGCCCTTGGCGTTGATCGTCGCGGCAGTGGCTTGGATCGTCAGCGGCGATCCGGTGCGGGCGGTGGCGGTTCTGGTCACCGCGACGCCGTGTCCCCTGCTGCTGGCGGTGCCGATCGCGGTCACCGCGGGGATGTCGCGTGCGTCCCGGCTGGGGGTGATCGTCAAACACGGCGCCGCGCTCGAAGCGATGGGCCGGGCGAGGACCGTGGTCCTCGACAAGACCGGCACAGTCACCGCGGGCGAACCCAGGATCACCGATGTGCTGACCGCACCCGGGCACACCGCCACAGAAGTGCTCGCGTTGGCCGCCGCAGTGGAGCAGCTCTCACCGCACGTGCTGGCCGGCGCCGTGCTGCGGGCGGTGCGCGAACCTGTGCCTCCCGCGCACCAGGTGACCGAACACCCCGGCATCGGCGCAGTGGGTGTCGTGGACGGGCGCCGGATCGCTGTGGGGAAGCCGGAAACGACGGATCTGCCGGACTGGGCGCGTTCGGCGCTACGGCGGGCGGAGCTGGACATGGCCAGTGCGATCTGGGTCAGTGTGGACGGTGCGCCGGTCGGTGTGCTGCTCGCGCGGGACGAGATCCGCCCGGACGCGAGCCGGACCCTGCGACGGCTGCGCGCCGCCGGGCTGTCCAGGATCGTGCTGCTCACCGGGGACCGGCAGGCCAACGCCGAGGATGTCGGGATCCTGCTGGGACTCGACGCGTTGCAGGCCGAGTGCGATCCGGCCGCGAAGGTCCGGCAGGTGGGCGAGGAGCGGGCTCGGGCGGTCACGGTCATGGTCGGCGACGGCATCAACGATGCGCCTGCATTGGCCGCCGCCGATGTGGGAATCGGTTTGGGCGGCAAGGGAACCACCGCCGCTGCCCAAGCCGCCGACGCGGTGATCACCGACGGCCGCATCAGCCGGCTCGCCGACGCCGTGGAGGCCGCGACGAGGGCGCACCGGATCGCGGTGCAGAGCGCGGAGATCGGCATTTGCCTGTCACTCGTGGCCAT
>CBIMJO010000039.1:0-17630 GCA_966244135.1 uncultured Actinocrispum sp.
GAAGCGTCGTGTGGTGCGGGAGTTCGGCAAAGAGGCCTACCCGCCCGCGCCTGGCCTGCCGATGCGCGGCGACCTGACCATCTTCCCGGTCCCGCGCTGGCTGCAGCCGCCCGACGCGCGGATTGACGAAAGCTGTCACTATGTCGGACCGACGATCTCCGCGGCGGGCGCGCAACTCGATCCCGAGCTGGATACGACCGAACCGCTGATCCTGGTGTCACTGGGCACTTTGCACGCCGGAAGCGACGCGTTCTTCCGTGCCTGCTTCGAAGCGCTGGGCGATCTGCCTGCGCGCGTCGTGCTTGCGATCGGTCAGCACACTGATCCGGCGCGACTGGGGACGCCGCCGGCCAATACGATCGTCCGCGCTTCCGTGCCACAGCTGGACGTTCTGCGCCGTGCGGCGGTGTTCGTCACGCACGGCGGCATGAACAGCGTTCTGGAAGGGCTCGCCTGTGGCGTGCCACTTGTTGTTGTGCCTCAACAGGTCGAGCAGTTCATCATCGGCCAGGCCATCGCCGATCGGGGCGCTGCGATCGTGCTCCGGCAGAACCTCTCGACCCGGCCCGTTCCGGCCGCGGACCTGCGTGCGGCTGCCGAACGTGCCATGGGTATGCGCGCGGCAGCGGAGGAAGTCGGTGCTTCGCTCGGCGAGGGAGGCGGTGCGGGCGCGGCGGCTGACGCCGTCGAGACCTTCCTGCACGCTGTGACCACCCGAAACTGACCGCGTCTAAGGGGTTGACGTGACTTGTGGCGCGTTCTTGCCGTGATTCGGGCCTCGACTCGTGAGAGGTTGCGAAGAATCCACAGGTGAGGGGAGTCGCACATGGCAGGGCTGAGTCGTCGTGAGCTGATGGCTGGGATGGCGGCAGCGGGGGTGGCCGGTGTGGTGGCGCCGACTGCCACCGCAGAGGCCACAATGGACACCGCGCCAATGGACACAGCGTTCGGGCCCGCGGTAGTGAAGCCGGGGGACAAGCGCTACGAGAGCCTGCTGCGGGGCAACAACTTCCGGTTCGTCGGCAGCCCGGACGAGATCCGGGTGGTGGGATCCACCGACCAGGTCGTCCGAGCGGTGGGGGACGCGGTGCGCGCGGGCAAGCGTCCTGCTGTCCGCAGCGGAGGGCACTGTTTCGAGGACTTCACGGCAAACTCGCAGGTGAAGATGTTGCTGGACATGTCCCCGATGAACGACGTCAGCTACGACCCGGGGCGCCGGGCGTTCGCGGTCCAGCCCGGGGCGACGCTCGGCGAGGTCTACAAGGCGCTGTTCAAGGGCTGGGGTGTCACGATTCCGGCCGGTGGCTGCCCGGAAGTGGGCGCGGGCGGGCACTTCGCGGGCGGTGGGTATGGCCCGTTGTCCCGGCGGTATGGCTCGGTTGTTGATCACCTGTACGCCGTCGAAGTCGTTGTGGTGGGCCCGGATGGCAACGCGCGGGCCGTCGTGGCCACGTCCGAGCCCAACGACCCGAACCGTGAGCTCTGGTGGGCACACACCGGGGGCGGCGGCGGAAACTTCGGCGTGGTCACGAAATACTGGCTGCGCTCGCAGGGCGCGAACGGCAGCGACCCGGCCACGCTGTTGCCACCCGCGCCCGAGAAGATGCTGCTGGGCGTTGTGGGCTGGTCGTGGGACGGAATGTCCGAAAAGGACTTCACGAAGATCGTGCGCAACTTCGGCGTCTGGCATGAGCGCAACAGCGCGCCCGGTTCGCCCTACGCCGGCCTGTACCCGATCCTCGGGCCGAGTCATCGCAGCGCGGGCACGTTCTCGATGATCGTCCAGGCCGACGCGGGCCTGCCGAACGTCACCGGGCTGGTGACCGACCTGGCGACCGCGGTCATCGGCGATACCAGGCCCGCGTTCAACTTCACCCAGACCATGCCGTGGCTGCACGGAGTGAGCTGGCCCGGCAGCGGCCAGCCCGGCGACATCATCACCCGCCGGTTCAAGATCAAGGCCGGGTACCTGCGCCGGTCGTTCACCGACAAGCAGATCGCCGCGATCTACAAGAACCTGACCAACGACACCGGCACCGGCAACACCGGGATGCTGATGATCGGCTACGGCGGCCAGGTTCGCGCCGTGCCACCGGGGGCGACCGCGACCGCGCAACGCGATGTGATCCTCAAGACCGAGTACCACGCTATCTGGGGCGACGAGTCGGATGACGCCCGGAATCTGGGCTGGGTAAGGAACATCTACCGGGACGTCTACGCGGACACCGGCGGGGTGCCTGTGCCCAACGAGGTCACCGACGGCAGCTACATCAACTACGCCGACGCCGATCTGGCCGATCCGGCGCTGAACACGTCCGGCGTGCCATGGTCCACTTTGTACTACAAGGACAACTACCCGCGCCTGCAACGGATCAAGGCGCGCTGGGATCCGCGGAACGTCTTCCAGCACGCCTTGTCCATCAAACCCGCGTAACGAAAGGCTTGGGGAGGCCGTGGTGCACCGGCCTCCCCAAGTGGTCACGGGTAGTCGTTCACGTACACCGGCTGGCCGACCTTGGTCGTGTCAGCCGGGCCGCCGACACCGTTGACCACGTGGTCGATGGTGCCCGCGCTGAGGTTGACGGTCATGATGTGGTGCAGCTTCACACCCGGCGCCTGCGGGGCCTCGAAGCCGTTCTCCGTGTGGATGGCCGGGTTGTTCTGGTTGAACACGTACACACCCGCGCCGTACAGCTTGTGCGTCCGCACGCAGTCGCCGATCTTGTAACCGGCCCAGCCCTCGACGCTGCCGTTCATCCAGTCCGCCTGCGTGGGCGGGTCGTAGGGCAGTTCGTTCTGGTACAGGATGGTCGTGCCGTCCTGCCCGTTCCAGACGGTGTTGTACTGCTGGAAGTGCTCGACGAACAGGCCCGTCGCGGTCACGTGGTCACCGTTGACGACGGCGCCGTTGCGGCCGAGGTTGGTGTTCCAGCGCTGCGTGTCGTTCAGGCCCTCGATGCCGTGGTCGGCGCGCCACACCCAGGTGTGGTCGATGAGGACGTTGTCGCTGTTGACTTCCAGCGCGGTGGTGGTCTTGCCGATGTGCGGGCCGCCGACCCGGAAGTACACATCGGACAGTGTGGTCGGGTTGCCCGGTGAGCTCCAGCCGTGGCCGCGGCCGACGCGCAGCAGGACCGGCGACTTCTGCAGGCCCGCGTCCACCGTGACGCCCGCGACGATCACGCCCGGCACGTCGGCGATGTCCAGCGGGATCGAGCCCTTCGACGCGGTCAGCGTGGCGTGGCCGATGCCCAGCACGACGGCGTTCGGGTTGCGCACCTCGATGCTGCGGTCGATGTCGTAGACACCCGGGGTGAGCAGGAGGTTCTTGCCGCGCGCGAGCTGCGAGTTGATCTCACGCACCGGCGTGGACGGCTTGGCCACGAAGAAGTCCGACAACGGCACCGTGCGGCCGGCGGTCATGCCGTTGGCCCACGAGACGCCGCTGGTGTTGCGCCGGGCGTCGGGCACACGGACGTTGTACTTGCCGTTCGCGTCAACGAACAGGTACGGCTTCTCCCGGCTGACTGGGGTGGTGTCGAGCGTGGTGTACGGCGGCGACGGGAAACCGGTTTCCGCTGGGGCGCCGACGACACCGGAGAACACCTGGTTCCACACGCCGTTCGACCAGCTGGCGACCTCGCTGTTGCGGGTGATCCACTGCTGCTGCGAACCGTTCGTGGTCGCGGGCAGCTTGGAGTCGGCGATGAACCCGCCGGACGCGTACTGCGGGCCCGCGGTGCAGTAGTCCATCAACGACAGGTTGCCGCCGGTGATGTTCAGCCGCCGCAACGACACCGCCTGGGACACCGCCCAGAAGTTCGCCGTGGAGCGGCAACCGTCCTGACCGGCCGCGTTGACGTTGATGGAGAGGTTGGACAGCGTGCGCCAGAAGTTGACCAGCGCGAGACAGTTGCTCGTGCCACCGTCGGCGAGGCAGCGGTTGTAGACCTCGACCTTGCCGTTGATGACGACGTCGGTGGGCGAGGCGCCGAGGCCGGCGATCTCGGTGTAGTAGCCGACCTTGACCTGCAGTGGGTGCTCGGTGGTGCCGTAGGTGCCCGGCTTGAAGAGGAACGCGTACCGCTGGGTGCCCATCTCGTTGTCGACCTGCTGGGCGTTGGTCGCGTCGAGCTTGGCCTGGATCTGGTCGACCGGCATGCCCGGATCGAAGACCGTGACGTTCACGCCGAAGTCGGGTCCGGCGGCCGGTGGAGCGGGCGGGGCGGCTACCGCGGTGGTCGCGGCGGCCGTCAACAGCGTGACAGCGAGCGTCAACGCTCGAGGGAGCCGGGCGCGCACACCGTTGTGACGTTGGGAGAGTCTCATCGACCTTGCCTGTTCACGTGGGATGGAACGGCCTGACACCGGCAGTACCCGAGAGAGCGCTCTCAAGCTGGCCACTGGTATCAAGCAGTGGACGGACTGTGGGTGGGCTATTTCTACCCCGCGAATCGTTCCAGCGCCATGGGCCCCGGACAACTGCCTGTACCGGCACCCGATATACGCCGCCGCCCGGCTACCCCGATCAGCTACCCCACCCCTTCCGGTCAGCCGAAACGCGGTTTGGTACACCCAATACCCCGGTTGCTTCCAACCGAATCCACCCCGCACCAAGAAAACCCCAATCAATCCCGCATCATTGAGTGAACGCCGTACACTATTGTCCACAATAGACAGTCGATATGCGGTGCGCGAATGCTTCGATGTGAGTTGACGAGTTGGGGGCAGTGAGGCTGGGACGGGAGTTGAAGCGGTTCACTCCCCGCCGGAGGATGCGCTGGACCACCCCAGCAGCGGGCCCAGCCGGGTGGCGATGTCGGTCAGGATCTGGATGTAGTCGGCGTGCTCGAAGGTGAACGGCAGGGCGAAGGCCACTTCGGACACCTGCTGGAATCCCAGGTGCGCCTCGAGTTGCGCGGCGATCTCCTCGGAGGTGCCGATGATGTCGCGCGCGAACATCATCCGGCGCGGGCCGTGGGTCGTCGCGGTGCGAGGTGTCCGGGCGTCCACGTAGGCCTGGTACTTGGCGCGTTGCCCGGGAGTGGCCGAGTCGGTGGGAATGACGACAAGGCCTTGGGACACGCGGGCCTTCGCACCGTGCGGGTGGTGGGCGCGGAAGCGGGCGATGTGGGAGAGCTGGATTTCCGCGAAGTCCGCCGACTCCTCGGCCCGGACGACGTTGCTGACCAGGAAGTTCATCCCGTGCTCGGCCGCCCACTGGGCCGAGCCCAGCGATCCGCCGCCGTACCACATCCGGTCGATCAGGCCCGGGCTGTGCGGCTGGACTCGCGGCGAGAACACCTCGATGCCTTCCACGCCACTGAAGTCCGACGCGACATCGCCGCGGATGAAGCCCAGCAAGCGGTCCACCCGCTGGTAGCTGAAATCCTCGACGTCCCCGGTGTCCGGGTACAGCGCGGCTTTCACCGAGTCGTAGTGCATCGGCGGCCCCACGCTCACCCCCGGGTTGAGCCGGCCGCCGGTCAGCATGTCGACGGTGGCCAGATCCTCGGCCAGCCGCAACGGGTTCTCCCAGCCCAGTGGGATGACGGCGGTGCCGAGCGCGATCCGGCTGGTGCGCTGGGAGGCCGCGGCGAGGATCGAGATTGGCGAAGAAATGCCAAATTGCAGATGCCGGTGGCGCACCCAGGCGCTGTCGAAACCGAGCTGCTCGCCCAGCTCGATGATCTCCAAAGTGGACTCGTGACCCGCGCGCGGGTCGTGCTCGTCGAACAGGCCGATGGTCAGGAAACCCAGCCTTCGCAGTGGCGCCACAGGATCCTCCTCGTCTCCAGCACCGATTGTCCCAGGCCGGAGGCGGTTTCGGCGGGGAGCATCCAGCTGGTGAAACTTATGGTGATCACTTGACAACACTTCGCCACGGTCTTGTGACCGCTGTTGATCGAGGGCCAAGCTGGGCTGGGGAAGGGCGATCTTCATCCGCCCGGGGCAGAACCCACAGGCGAGGGGCCGAACAAACATGAAGTCAGCACGCAGGATCACCGTCTTCGCCGCTGCGGTGACGACGGTGTCGGCGGCGCTGGTAGCGGTGAGTTCCGCTGCCGTGGCGCAACCAACGGACCAGGTCAGTACGGACGCGGCCGGGCGGGTGATCGCCGTCGAACCGGCGAACCCGTTGGCCGCACCGGAGGGCGCGAAAGACCCGGTGAGCGCTGCGAAAGCGCACGCGGGCAGGCTTTCCCAGCAGTTCAACGTGAAGGTCGGTGACCTGGTCGTCGGCCAGGCGCAGGCGGTCCCTGGCGGAAGTGTCGTCCGGCTGCAGCAGAACATCGACGGCGTCCCGGTTTTCGGTGCTCAGGTCGTCCAGGACCTGGACCAGAACGGTGGTCTGGTCACCGCGGTCGGCAAGACCAGCGAGCGCCGCGCGGGCTCGTTCCCGGCGGACAGGACCGCCGCGCAGAACCAGGCCAAGAACGCGGCGGCCGCGGCCGTGCACGCCAACGGTGTCCGCATCACCGGCGTCCAGGCCTACTGGTATGACGCGAGTCTTGGCGGTGGCGATGCGAAAGCGTCCGCCGTGCCCACGTTCTTCGTTCAGCTGAAGGCTGCGGAGGACAAGTGGACGGTCATCGTCGGCGCGAATGACGGCAAGGTCCTCGCGGTGTGGAGCGAGACCAAGAACGCCGCGCCGAACCGGGTCGTCTGCGACGCCAACCGGAAGATCATCGACCTGGACATCGCGACCGAGAAGGACGTCCGCTGCGGCGGCGAGGGAGTCGCGTTCACCTCGACCCGGTCCGAGGGCCGACCGGATTCAGGGATCAAGGACGTCGACCAGATCTACTCGTTCTTCGGGACCGCGCAGGGCTTCTACGGCAAGTACACCGGCTTCGACCTGACCGGCACCATCGGCGCGGACTACGGCGACGGCAAGGGCAAGGCGTTGCGCGGCACGGTCCGGATGTGCGCGACCTTCCTCAACCAGCAGGGCACGAAGATCACGCAGTGCCCGTGGGAGAACGCGTTCTGGGACGGCGAGCAGATGGCGTTCGGTGAGGGTCTGGACACTTTGGACGTCACCGGCCACGAGCTGACCCACGGCGTCACGCAGCACACCTCCGGCCTCAACGGCGGCTACGCCGCCGCGCTCAACGAAGGCATGTCCGACGTGTTCGGCATGTTCATGGCCTTCAAGGCGCACGACCCCAACAACAGCGGCCCGAACCGGTGGCAGCTCGGTGTGGGCACGTCGATCGGCCAGGTGCGGGACATGAAGAACCCGGCCAACACCAAGCACCCGGGCCCCGGCCCGGACCGCGTCGACGGCGAGCACTGGCAGGTCCTCGACGCCGACGGCAACCTGCCGGACGAGCACGTCAACGCCCTGGTCCTGGACAAGACCGCGTACCTGATCACGGATGGCGACCGCTTCAACGGCCAGAACATCCGCGGGATAGGCGAGGACAAGGCGATCGCGTTGTGGTGGAAGGTGGAGAACCTGCTCCGCCCGACCTCGACCTTCCGCGACCTGGGCATCGCGCTGAACAAGGCGTGCGCCAGCAACGTCCGTGCGCACGTGGCCTACACCAACCCGGGCGACTGCGTTCAGGTCGCCAGGGCAGTGATCGCCACCCAGCTGCTGCAGGCCCCGTAAGCCGAGGCTATTGCGGACCCCTCGCTGGTGCCAGCGGGGGGTTTCCGCGTTTGCGGGCCCGGTAGGCGGCGGCTTTCATTTTGTTGCCGCAGGTGTCCATGGCACACCATTCCCGGCGGAAACCGCGGGAAAGGTCCAGGTAGACCTGGGTGCATTCCGGCCGGCCGCACTCCTTGAGCAGGTCGGCGTGCGGGCCGCTGAGGATGTCGATGGCCACCCGGGCCACGGTGGACAGCCCCTGGATGGCGTCGGCCCTGTTCAGCCGCCCGGCCGGGCTCAGCTCGGGGACGGCGGGTGGGAACCGGGCCGCGCGGTTGACGATCCCGATCGCCGCCGGATCCGGCCCGTTGTGCGCCATCTTCGCCGCGACCAGCGAATAGATCGCCTCCCGCAGGGTGAGCGCAGTGGCCAGGTCGGCCGGGCGGGTGCCCGGGTCGGTGTCGGTGATCCCGGCCTCGGTCAGCCAGGTGTCCAGCGCCCGCGGCGAGGTGAGCATCTCCGCCGGCGCCTCGTCCCGCCGGGACTTCAGCGTGCCGACGAAGTCCAGCGCCAGGTTGCCGCAGGGGAAAGCGTGCACGTCACCAGGTTGACAGGTGACGAATCCGCATGCAAAGTCCGTCACCGGTCTGACCGGTGATGAATGGGGGCTCAGCGCGGTTCCCGAGGCTGCGAGGCCGCGCTGACCACGCCGGTGCGCCAGGCCCAGGCGGCGATCTCGACCCGGTTGCGCACAGCCAGCTTGCGCTGCACATTCGCCAGGTGCGTCTTGACCGTCGCCAAGGTCACGTACAGCTCGGCCGCGACCTCGTCGTTCGTCTTGCCCTGCGCCACCAGCCGGACCACGTCGAGTTCGCGTTCGGTCAACGGTTCCAGCGGCGCGGTCTCGGGGATGGTCTCGTCGGTGCGCTGCGGTGCGAGGTGGGACAGCAGGCGCACGGTCACGGTGGGGGAGATCAACGTCGCTCCCGAGGCCGCGGCTCGCACGGCCTCGACGAGCAGCGCGGGGGACATGTCCTTGAGCAGGAACCCGCAGGCCCCGTTGCGCAACGCCCGGTAGACGTACTCGTCCAGGTCGAACGTGGTCGCGATGAGCACGTTCAACGGCTCCGCCACGCCCGGCCCGGCCAGCAGCCGGGTCGCCTCCAGGCCGTCCAGCCGCGGCATCCGGATGTCGAGCAGGCAGACGTCCGGCCGCAACCGGCGGGCCTCGGCGACCGCGGCCTCGCCGTCGCCGACCGAGGCCACGACCTCCATATCCGGCTGTGAGTCCAGGATCATCCGGAAGGCCGAGCGCATCATCTCCTGGTCGTCGGCGATCAGTACCCGGATGGTCATGCGGTCGATGATGGCAGAGCCAGCGTCAACGGCAGGACGGCCGCCACCTGCCAGCCCCCGTGCACCGGCCCCGCGGTCAGCCGCCCGCCGGCCGCCTCGACGCGTTCCCCCAGGCCCATCAGGCCGAACCCGCTACTGACCGGGTCGGGCTGGGACCGGCCGTTGTTGCGCACGACGATCTCCAGCTGCTCGTCCGGCTGACGGCGGGCGCTGATCTCGACGTGCGTGACTTCGGCGGCGTGCCGCAGCACGTTCGTCAGCGACTCCTGCACCACGTGCTGGGCGGCGTCCAGGGTGTGCGGGGCCAGGTAGGTCTCGGCAAGGCCGTCATCCAGGTGGGTGACGGCCGGGGGACCGACGAAGTGGTCGACCGCCTCGGACACGACCTCGCCGAGGGTCTTGCGCATCGGCGTCTTCTCGTCACCGCGCAGCACGGTGATCATCCCGCGCATGGACACCAGGGCCTGCGACCCGGCCTTCTCGATCCCGGCGAGCATCTCGTCCAGGGCGTCCGGCGCGGGCTGCATGCCCGCGGCCGTGGTGAACCGGACGGCCTTGGCCTGGGCGACGATCGCGGTGATGTGGTGGGCCACGAAGTCGTGCAGGTCCCGCGCGTAGGCCAGCCGCTGGGACTGTCTGGCCAGCTCGTAGGCGTTGACCTTCTGCCGGTCCTGCAGCCGCAGGTACATCCCGATCAGCACGATCAGGCCCATGCCCAGGACCAGCACCGCCTCCATCAGGCCCAGGATGTAGCTGCCCTGGTCGGTGAGCCGGAACGGCAGCGCGATGCCGGCCACGCCGATCAGCGGCACCAGCAGCAGCGACTGCAGCGGCCGCAGCTGGATGATCACCCGGACGGCCAGCAGGGCCAGCGCGATCAGCTCGACGACGCCGAACGTGTTCTCCGGGCGGTCGGGCAGCAGCCGGCAGGCGATGGTGAACCCGATGGACAGGAACGCGACCCCGGCGACGACGCCCGGTGAGCTGGGCACGAACAGCGCGGCTAGCGCCACCAGCCCGCAGACCACGAGGCCGATGGCGGTGGGCGGGGTGGGCGCGGTCAGTCCTTCGAGGACGACGAGCACCGCGGCCCCGGTCAGCGTCGCGCCCACCGAGATCCGCTGCCCCCAGGACATGCGCTCGAACATCGCCAGCATGGTGGTGACGCTACGACACCATTAGGACGCTCGCCCTCATTCGTTCGGCGGAGTGCCGCGGCGTTGGATCGACAGTCTGGTGGAAGTGCGGCCACCCCTCGTCCCCCGATCATCGTCGCCGAGCCTGAGATCGAGAGGGATGAGGAATGAATGAACACGTTGTCGCTGAAGTCGAGCACCTCGGCAAGGTCTACGGCACGGGCGACGCCGCCGTGGTCGCGCTCGCGGACGTCTCGATGCGGTTCCGGCGCGGTGAGTTCGCCGCGATCATGGGCCCGTCCGGGTCCGGCAAGTCGACCTTCATGCACTGCCTCACCGGACTGGACACGCCCACATCCGGTCAAGCGCGGATCGGCGGGGCCGACCTCGGCTCGCTGAACGACGAGAAGCTGACCCAGGTCCGCCGGGAGCGGATCGGCTTCGTCTTCCAGTCGTTCAACCTGCTGCCCACGCTCAGCGCCTGGGAGAACATCGTCCTGCCGCTGTCGCTGGCCGGGCAGAAGCCGGACCGGGTGTGGACCAAGCAGGTCATCGACGCGATGGGCCTGCAGACGCGGCTCGACCACCGGCCCGCCGAGCTTTCCGGTGGCCAGCAGCAGCGTGTCGCGTGTGCACGGGCGCTGATCACCCGGCCGGAGATCGTGGTCGCCGACGAGCCGACCGGCAACCTCGACTCCCGTTCGGGCGCACAGATCCTGTCGCTGCTGCAGGCCTGCGCGCGGCAGTGGGGACAGACGGTGCTGATGGTCACGCACGACCCGATCGCCGCCGGGTACGCCGACCGCGTGCTGTTCCTCGCCGACGGCCGGCTGGTCGACGAGATGGCCCGGCCCACCCCTGACCGTGTGCTGGACCGGATGCGGCGGTTCGACGCGCAGGCGGTGCGCTGATGTTCCGGTTGGCAGTGCGGTCGATCCGCGCGCACAAGGCCCGCTTTCTGTTGCCCACCCTCGGGGTTGTGCTCGGCGTGGCATTCGTCGTGGGCTCCCTGCTGTACGGCGGGGCGGTCCAGACGGCTGTCGACCGCGCGCAGGCCAAGGCGCAGGCGGACATCGCGGTCACGGTGACACCACAGCTGCTCGACACCCCGCTGACCGAAGACCTCGTGCGGAAGCTTCGTGGCGTGTCCGGGGTGGCGTCCGTGCGGCCGGTCGCCGATGGGCGCGCTTTCCTTGTGGGCAAGGACGGTTCGCTCGTTGGGACACCTGAGCGGGCCGGTGGGGTGAACTTCGATCCGGCGCGGTTCGCGCTCAGCGCGGGGAAGGCGCCGGCGAACGGCTCCGAGGTGGCGATCGACTCGTTCGCCGCCGAGAAGGCCGTTTTCCAGGTGGGTGACCAGATCCGGGTGATCGTCAACGGCGTGGTCCGTCAGGTTCGGCTGGTGGGCGTGTTCACCGCCGAGGACGGGCGGATCGCCGGCGGGGGAACGCTGATCGCGTTCGACACCGCCACCGCTCAAGCCGCTTTCGCCCCTGACCCGTCGAGCTACACCTCGATCGGGCTCGTTGCCGCACAGGGTGTCGGTGAGGGCGATCTGGCGAAGAACGTGACCTCGGTGCTGCCGAACGGGGTGGACGCGGACACGTCGACCTCGTTGAATTCCTCGCCGAACGACAGCAAGCTGACCGAGATCCTGCTGATCTTCGCCGCGGTGGCGCTGTTCGTCGCGGTGTTCCTGGTGGCCAACACTTTCACGATGCTGGCCGCGGCTCGGGCCCGGGAGAACGCCTTGCTGCGGGCGGTGGGGGCTTCGCGGAAGTACGTGTTGCGGACCGTGCTCGCTGAGGCTCTTGTGCTCGGGCTCGTCGCCACCGTGGTCGGGTATGTGCTCGGGATCGGTGCGGCCTTGCTATTGGGCAAGGTCTTCGCGGTCGTCGATGGTCCCGCGGTGTCGTTGCAGGTGTTGTCTCCCAACGCTTTGCTGGCTGCCCTTGTGGTCGGCCTGGGCGTGACCCTGGTGGCCGCTTACGTTCCCGCCCGGCGGGCCGCTGCGGTGCCGCCGATCGCGGCGCTGCGGACCGGGTTGCCGCCGACCGGGAAGTCCTTGCGACGCCGGAACTTCGCTGGTGTCGTGGTGACTCTGCTCGGTGCCGGCGTCACCGCGGCCGCGACCCAGACCGAGGACCTGATCTACCTGGGTGCCCCGCTGTTGCTGCTGGGGCTGATCGTTCTGACGCCTTGGTTCGGCGTGGTGCTGACTCGGTTGCTGCGTGGGCCATTGACGCGGATTAGCGGCATGCGAGGGACTTTGGCGGTGGAGAACACCCGCCGCAACCCGCGCCGGACCGCCGCGACGGCTGCCACTCTGATGATCGGGCTGTCCGTGTGCGCTGCTGTCACCGTGCCCATCGCTTCGGTCGCCGCCAAGGATGCCAAGGCGTCGGAGACGGGTGACAGCGCGGACATCCGCCTGACCCCGATCCCGTTCGGTACGCTCAATGCGGACACCGCCACGCAGGTCGCCAAAGTCCCCGGCGTGCAAGCGGTCACACCGCTGTTCCCGGCGCACATCAAGCTGGGTGAGAAGTCCCTTTACGCCACTGCGGTCAACCCCGATCGCATCGCGGACTTCCTGCCGCTGACCGTTGTCCAGGGTTCGTTGTCCCACTTGGCCGGCGGCCTCGCGGTGTCCTCTTCGGAGGCTGCCCAGCATGGCTGGACCCTCGGCACCAAGGTGTCCGGCACGCTCGGGTCCGGCGCTCCGGTGTCGCTACCGGTCGTGGCGATCTTCACCACGTCCGGCGGTCATGGCGCGCTCGTCTCCACAAAGGACGTTCCACCGACGCCGGGCGCCTACGGGACCATCCTGGTGAAGGCGAGCGGACCGGCGGCGGATGTCCGCCAGGCCGTCCAGAAGGCCATTGACAACCCCACCGTTCTCGTCCAGACCAAGGCCGAGGCGGCCGAGGCCGCGACCTCGGCGGCGGAGGTGTTCCTCAACATCCTGTACGCGTTGTTGAGCGTCTCCGTCCTCATCGGCGCGCTGGGCGTGGTGAACACGATGACCATGTCCACTTTGGAACGTGTCCGTGAGATCGGGCTGCTGCGCGCGGTGGGGCTCGGGCGCAAGCAGGTCGGCTCGGTGCTGCGGCTGGAGTCGGTGATCATCGCGCTGCTCGGGGCGGTGGTCGGGCTGGTCGCGGGATGCGCGATCGGGGCCGTGGCGGTGTTGAGCCAGAAGAGCCTCACCCTGGTGCTGCCCTGGGACCGGCTGGGCATCTTCGTCGCGGTCACCGCCGTGATCGGCATCCTGGCGTCACTCTGGCCGGCCAGGACCGCATCCCGGATCCCGATCCTGACCGCGATTCACGCGGACACCGAATAACCCGTAGGCGCCCCTCAAAATATTCGGGGCAACCGGACATAGCGGCCGTGCGTCTTCTGGATGAGTTCTAGGTTCGGAATCCGTTCAGGGGGATGTTGTGGTGACGACTGTCACCGCGGAGGTTGTGCCTGCGGGCAAGCGTTCCGTGGCTGTGAAGCTGAGATCCAGGCTGCCCTGGGGAGCGATCGGATCGATCGCTGTGGGGACGGCGGCGATCGCCGCGCACGCTTCCCGCTTCGGCAGCTGGATCGTCGATGACGCGGCGATCACGTTCGCGTATGCGCGAAGTGTCGCATCGGGTCTGGGGCCGGTGCTGCAACCGCGGGCGGCGCCGGTCGAGGGATATTCGAACCCGTCCTGGCTGGCCCTGCTGACAGTCGGCCGGTGGCTGGGATTGTTCGACCACGGTTCACTTCTCGGCATCCCGGACTACGTGTTCTACCCCAAAGCCTTGGCCTTGTTGTGCTGCATCGGGATCCTGATCGCCATCTACCGTGCGGCGGCCGTGGTCACCAGGCGCGCGGCACTTGTGACACTGTGCGCGGGACTACTGCTCGCGCTCATTCCCTCGTTCATCATCTGGAGTTTCTCCGGTCTGGAGAACTCGCTCTTCGCGCTTTTGGTAACGGCGTTGGCCTCCTTGCTGATGCGTGCGGTGGTCACCCACACGATGCTCACCGCGAAAGTCGCCATCCTCGCCGGAGTACTGGCCGCGCTCGCCGCGCTGACCCGGCCGGACGGGCTCATCTACGTCGCCGCGTTCCCGCTTTTGGCCCTGCTGCGCGTGACCAGGCCGACGCTGGTGCCGGTGATCAAGTACTCCGTCCTTTCCGGACTGGCGTTCGCGGTGCCGTATGGCGGGTACGTCGTCTACCGGATCGTGGAGTTCGGGCAGTTGCTGTCGATGACCGCTGTGGCCAAGGGACAGGAGCCGCCGGACACCCAGACACTGAGCCGAGTCGGCGAGGTGATCGGTTATGGCGGTGCGCTGGCGGCGCTGGTTGTCGTTGTGTGCCTGGGGATTGTGATCATCCACCCGTCGAAGCTGCGGTTGGGTCTGGTCGCTTTGCTCGTGCCGTTGTCGCTCGCGCTTGCCGCGCACTCGGTGCTGATGCCGGACTGGATGGGCGAACAGCGCTTCGCCACGCCGATCTGGCCGATGTTCGCTTTGCTGGCGGCGCTGGCGGTCGGCGCGGCGGTGGTCCAGCTGAACCTTCGGGCGCGTGTTGTCCTCGTGCTGGCGGTGATCGTGGCGCTGGTGCCGTCGGTGTCGACGTTCAAGGAGAAGTCGGCGCTCTTCCGGGCCTCGCCGACGTTCCCGATGTGCTTCGTCGCCGACCGGATGGGGCAGCCGTTCGAGCACTACGCCGACCTCCTCGGCATCCAGCAGGGCACCCTGCTGCTGCCGGACATCGGCGGCACCGCGCTCACCACCCGCCTGGTCATCGTTGACACCGCGGGGCTTGCCGAGCCCCGCATCGCCCAGATGCGTGGCGCCGGAACAGTTGCGCGAGACCTGCCGAACTACGTCTACGACGAGGCCAAGCCGACGTTCATCCACACCCACCCGGCCTGGGACGCGGGCGACATGGACAAGGACCCGCGGCTGGCCCGTGACTACCTGCCGATCTTCACCCCCGAATGGGCACAGGGACACAACGACTGGGTCCGCCGGGACGCCGTCAAGGACCCGGAAGCCCTTGAGGCGGCCCGTACTCACGCGGTCACGGCAGTGGCCACCGCGAGTGCCGAGAACGGCGCGAACCCGCGTCGCAGCTGCGGGGACACGCTCAGGCCCTAACTCGGCAGGAACTCGGGCGCCCGGCGAGCGGGCTGAGCGCGTTCGAAGGCGGCCGCCAGGGCGAGCACCTTGGCGTCGGCCCACTGCCCGGCGAAGAACGACACGCCGATCGGCAGTGGGCCGGCGAACCCGGCCGGCACCGAGACGTTCGGGTAGCCGGCCACCGCGGCCGGGGTGGACGAGCCGAGCACGAACGCGTCCCCCGCGGCATAGTCGGTCTTCCAGGCGGGACTGTTGGTGGGCGCCATGATCGCGTCCAGCCTCAGCTTCGCCAGCGTCTCGTCGATCGACCGCTTGGCCGAGGTCGTGGCGATCTGGCGTTGCTTGAGATACACCGGATCGGTCGGCGCGGGCGCGGCCGCCGACTGCTCGAACAGCTCCTGGCCGAACTTGGACAGCTCCACCGGATCGGCGCGGTTGAACGCGATCAGCTCGTTCAGGGTGTCCGGTGCGCCCGGCCGGGCGGCCAGGTAGGCGTTGAGGTCACGGCGGAACTCGGTCAGCAATGCCGGGAACTCGTTCTGGTTCACCTCATCCTGGAACGGCAGCTCGACATCGACCACGGTCGCACCCCTCGCGCGAAGCGTGGCGACGGACGTGGCGACCACCCGGTCGACATCAGCGTCCAAACCGGACAGTCGCCACACGCCGATCCTCGCCCCTCGCAGCGCGTCCGGCCGCAACAGGGCGGCATAGTCGCGAGGCTGGTTCGCCGGGATCTTGAGCGTGGCCGGATCGCTGGCATCGCGTCCCTGCAGGACCGACAAGGTGATCGCGGAATCGACGACGTGCCTGGTCATCGGGCCCGCGGTGTCCTGCTCGGCCGAGATCGGCACGACCCCGCTGCGGCTGACCAGCCCGAGCGTCGGCTTGTGCCCCACGACATCGTTGGCGCCGGCCGGGCACACGATCGAACCGTCGGTCTCCGTGCCGATCGCCACCTGGGCCAGCGTGGCCGCGATCGCCGCACCCGACCCGGACGACGAGCCGCACGGGTTGCGGTCCAGCACATAGGGGTTGCTGGTCTGGCCGCCGACGCCGGACCAGCCGGACGTCGAGTGCGTGGACCGGAAGTTCGCCCACTCGGACAGGTTGGTCTTGCCCAGGATCACCGCTCCGCCACGGTAGAGCCTGGTCACCAGGCTGGCGTCGGCGGCGGGCCGGGTGGTGAGCAACGCCCGCGAACCCGCTGTGGTCGGCAGGTTGCGAGTGTCCACATTGTCCTTGAGCAGCACCGGGATGCCGTCCAGCGGGCCGAGCGTGTGCCCGGAGCGGTGCCGGGCGTCGCTGGCCGCGGCCTCGGCGAGGGCACGGCGGTTCACCGCGATCACCGAATGGACCTTCTTGTCGACGGTCGAGATCCGTTGCAGGTACAACGATGTCAGCCGCACGGAGGTCAGCCGGTGCTGGTCCATCCGGTGCTGAAGATCGGGAATGGTGGCCGCGTCCAGGTCGATCCCGGGCGCGGCCCCCTCCGCCCCGGCGGGAACCGGCCCGGCGACGAAGGCGGCCATGGCGAGCAGCACGAGCATCCGGCGCATACCCCCACCCCACTCCCGCCGCGCTGATCGAATCAACCGTTCTTTCGTAGGCATTCCGGCCCGGAAATACGATTCTCGGCTCGCGATTCCGTTGTTCTAGAACGGGTTCTCGCCCCGAGCAAGCGCTTTGTTTGTGTTCGGAGCACAACCGAAGCCCCTGACCTGCTGTTCGAATGTAACGACGTGAATGTTACTCGCAAGTATCTAGTGACTTGATGGGTCATCGGACGTATAACTTGTTCTAATCCCTCAACGGTGAGGAATGTCACATGACCAAAGATCCCTTGCGTAACAACGTATCCAGCTCTGTCAGCCGGCGGGCCCTGCTCGCTGGAACGGGTTCTATCGTAGGTGCGATGGTACTGGGCGTTCGCACCGCGGGCGCGGCCCCTGTCCCCGCGCCGATTCCCAACGGCGCCCACGTTCCCGTCCTCATCATCGGCACCGGCTACGGCGGATCCGTTGCCGCGCTTCGGCTCGCGCAGGCCGGAGTGGACGTGCACATGGTCGAGATGGGCATGGCCTGGGACACCCCGGGGCCGGACGGCAAGATCTTCGCCAACACCACCACTCCCGACAACCGCTCATACTGGCTGCGCACCAAGACAAAACAACCGCTGAGCAACTTCCTCGGCTTCCCGATCGACAAGGACATCCCGCGCTACACGGGGATCCTGGACGCCGAGGAGTTCGCCGGCATCATCGTCTACCAGGGCCGGGGCGTCGGCGGCGGCTCGCTCGTCAACGGCGGCATGGCGGTCACGCCGAAGCGTGAGCGCTTCGCCGGGATCCTGCCGTCGGTCGACGCCAACGAGATGTACGACGTCTACTACCCCCGCGCCAACGCCGGCCT
>CBIMJO010000040.1:0-17612 GCA_966244135.1 uncultured Actinocrispum sp.
CGGGAAGTAGTGGAACAGCTGGCTTTTGCTTGTTCCCGTGCGCTCCCGGATGTCGTCGAGCGTGGTGTCGGCCACCCCGTTCTCCCGGAACTCCGCCGCGGCACCTTCGATGATCCGCTGGCGGGTGGCCATGCCCTTCTTGGTGATCCCCACCGAGCCTCCCGTTTCTGGACTTGCAGGTCCAATTTTAGCCTGTCAGGTTTGATGCCATGAAGCTCGAGAACCGAACAGCGTTGGTCACCGGCTCCACCGACGGCATCGGCGCGGCCATCGCCCGGCAACTCGCCAAGGCGGGCGCGCACGTCATCGTGACCGGCCGCAACGAGATCGGCGGCAAGCAGACGGTCGCCGCGATCGGTGACACGGCCAGGTTCATCAAGGCCGACCTCAGCACGGGCGACGGAGTCCGTTCGCTCGCAACACAAGCAGGCCCCATCGACATCCTGGTCAACAACGCGGCCATGCTCATCACCCCGGAGCCGACCGCGACCGTGAGCGAAACCCTGATCGATGCCGCGCTGAGCATCAACATCAAGGCGGCCATCCTGCTCACCGGCCTGATCGCGCCCGGCATGGCCGAACGCGGCCACGGCACGGTGATCAACATCGGCTCGATCAACGGGAAGTTCGGCTCGGCGCACTCCGCGCTCTACAGCATGACCAAGGCCGCCATCCACTCGCTGACCAAGTCGTGGGCGGCGGAGTACGGACCGATGGGCGTCCGCGTGAACACCGTCGCGCCCGGACCGACGCTCACTCCGCGGATCCAGGGCTCGGATCTGATCCAGGAGAGCATCCGGCCGATCCTCGCGAGCGTGCCGTCCCGGCGGGCCAGCACACCCGAGGAGGTCGGAAACGCCGTTGTGTTCCTGGCCAGCGATTTCGCGTCGCACATCCCCGGCGCGACGCTTCCGGTGGACGGAGGGCGGAGGGCCGACTGACGTTCACCAACAGTTCACCAACCGCTGTCCCGGACGCGCGTCGAACAGAGACACATCCATGATGGACTCTCGTCGACGACGAAAGGGGAGGCGACCGCAGGTTGAAGCGGCGGCTGTCAATCGCTTTAGCAGTACTGTTACCTGGCCAAGTACGACTTCGTGTTCCCGTCGAGTTCGCCCGCGGCGCAGAAGATCCAGCGGGACAAGAAGATCACCACGGCGTACACGCCGTTCCAGTCGCCGATGGCGGTGGCCACGTTCGAGCCGATCGTGAACCTGCTGAGCGCCAACGGTGTCGCCCGCCAGGGCGTGCTGGATGTCGGAAAGTACCTGGAACTGGCCAGAACCGGGGTGCGCTGGGACCAGCTGCCGGGAAACACCGTTTTCCCGGCCCGCAAGAACGTCCTGCTCACCACCACCGACCCGCGTGACTCGAACTCGGCCGCGATGTACCTGGCGATCACGTCGTTCGTGGCCAACGGGAACAACGTGGTGTCCACGGAGGACGCGGAGAACCGGTTGCTGCCCGAGCTGACCAAGCTGTTCCTGGACCAGGGGTACACCGAGGGCAGCACGGACGGGCCGTTCGGCGACTACCTGGCCACCGGGATGGGCAAGACGCCGATGGTGCTGATCTACGAGTCGCAGTACCTGGACCGGCTGATCCGCGGCGACGGCTCGATCCGGCCGGACATGCGGATGCTCTACCTGTCACCGACCGTGTACTCCAAGCACACCCTGGTTCCGTTGACACCCAAGGGTGACCAAATAGGACAGTTGCTCACCACCGATCCCGACCTGGCCAGGCTGGCCGCCACGTTCGGGTTCCGCACCAACGATCCGCGCACCTTCAACCAGGTCGTGGCCGAGCACAAGCTGCCCGTGCCCGCGGACCTGGTGGACGTGGTCGACCCGCCGACGTTCGAGACGCTGGAACGGCTGCTGGACGCGATCGGGAAGCAGTACCGATGAGCGATTTCACCCTCACCCCACCGGATCCGGTCGAACCGATCCCCACCAACCGCGCGGCCGGGCTGATCACCCTCGCCGAGGACGTCCAGTCGGACCTCAGCACCAAGGCCGACGAGTTCACCCAGCGCCTCACCGCCCTCGACCCGCGCTCCCCCGACTTCACCACGATGCTCGACGAGGTGCTCACGGTCGGCGCGGCGGACATGCGGATCGCCGCCGGCATCGCGGGAGCGTTGCTGGACCGGTCATCCGCTGCGCTGGCCGGCGCTCGCGGCGAGAAAGCCTCACCCCAGCAGGAGATCGCGCTGAGCCTGGCCGAGTTGCGCAAGACCGTCCGTGAGCTCGACCCCTCGAAACTGCCCATCACCGGCCGGAAACTGCTCCGGATCATCCCGGTCGCCAACGAGGCCAAGAAACTCCTAGCGCGCTACCAGGCCGCGAACGAGCCGGTGAACGCGCTCGTGGTGCACCTCCGGATGCACCAGGACCTGCTGCACCGCGACAACTCGGCCATCAAGGGCGAGCGGGAACGCCTGTGGCAGACCATGAACAAGCTCTCCGAGTCGTCCGCGTTCGCGGCCGCGGTCGACGAAGCCGTGGAGCGCCAGGCGAGCATTCTCGATCTGGCCGACCCCGCGATGGCCAAGGCGTTGCGCAGTGACGTGTTGCACCCGATCCGCCAGCGCCAGCAGGACATCCTGACCCAGCTCGCCGTGTCCGCCCAGGGCTACCTCGCACTGGACCTGTTGCGGCGGAACAACGACGAACTGATCCGCGGTGTCGAACGGGCCGTGTCGACGACGGTGTCCGCGCTGAGGATCGCGCTGGTGATCAGTGGCGCGCTGGCGCACCAACGGGATGTGCTCGACGAGATCGACGCCCTGAAGTCCATAACGGACGGTCTCATTCGAAGCAACGCCGAGCTGCTCACGTTGCAGTCCGAGGACATCCGCCGGGCCAGCAGCGACCCCGCGGTCGGCGTGCAGACCATCCAGGCCTCGTTCGACCAGATCTTCCAGGCGATCGACGCCATCGACGAGTTCAAGGCGAGCGCCGTGCACAACATGGCGCTGACCGTGTCGTCGCTGTCCGGCGAACTGCGGCGCGCCGAGGACTACCTGCGCCGCTCCCACGCGGCTGAGAGGGCCGGATGAAGAAGCTAGTCGTTCTCGTTGCCTGCCTTGCCCTTGCCGCCTGTGATTCGCCCGCAAGCGACCCCGCCCAGCCGCTGGGCCCGCCGAAGCCCGGCACGCTGCGGATCCTGGCCGGCAGCGAACTGTCCGACATGCAGCCGATCCTGGACAAGGCGGCCGAGGCCACCGGGGTGAAGGTCCAGTTCACGTTCACCGGCACGCTGGAGGGCGCCGAGTCGCTCGCCAACGGATCGGCCGCGGGCAAGTACGACGCCCTTTGGTTCTCCTCCAACCGATACCTGCAGTCGTTGCCGGATGCCGGCAAGAAACTGGGCAACCAGGTCAAGATCATGTCGTCGCCGGTCGTCCTGGGCCTGGCCCGGTCGGCCGCGCAACGCCTGGGCTGGGAGCGCGAGCCGGTCAGCTGGGGCCAGATCGCCGAAGCCGCCGGTAGCAAGGCATTCACCTACGGCATGACCGACCCGTCGGCCTCCAACTCCGGTTTCTCCGCCCTGGTCGGGGTCGCCTCGGCGTTGGCGGGCACCGGAAGCGCGGTCACCGCCGACCAGATCGCGGCGGTCTCCCCCGCCCTCACCGAGTTCTTCAGCGCGCAGGCTTTGTCGGCGGGTTCGTCGGGCTGGCTGTCGGACGCGTATGTGAAGCGGGCCGCCGATCCCGTGCAGAAGGTCGACGGTCTGATCAACTACGAGTCGGTGCTGCTGTCGATGAATGCCGCCGGAACGCTGCCCGAGCCGTTGTCATTGATCTACCCGAGCGATGGCGCTGTCACCGCTGACTATCCGCTGACTTCGCTGACCGAGGCCAACGATGACGCCCGATCAGCCCATCAGCGGTTGAGCGACTACCTGCGAACACCCGATGTGCAGAAGCAGATCATGGAGACCACCCGGCGCCGCCCCGCGGTCCCCGGAGTGCAGCTGTCCTCGCAGTTCGCCGTGCGCGATCTCATCGAACTGCCGTTCCCGGCCGGTCACGAGCCGATCGACGCCCTGCTTTCCGCCTATTTCAACAAGATCCGCCGTCCTTCGCGGACACTGTACGTGCTCGACACGTCCGGTTCGATGGAGGGCGACCGCATCACCTCCCTGCGCACCGCGCTTGTCGCGTTGACCGGCGCGGACACCACGCTGGTCGGGAAATACCGCGGCTTCCGCAGCCGCGAGGAGGTGACCCTGTTGCCGTTCAGCAGCAAACCGGGCACCCCGCAGACGTTCACCGTGCCGGAGAACGCCCCTCAGGCCGAGCTGGACAAGATCAAATCCGTCGCCCAGGGACTGAACGCCAGCGGCGGCACGGCGATCTACGACAGCCTCACGCGGGCCTACCAGATCCTCGGCGCGGCCTCGGTGGACAAGTTCACCTCGATCGTGCTGATGACCGACGGTGAGAACCAGAACGGCTCGACCATTGAGGTCTTCGAGAACACCTATCGGGGCCTGCCCGAAGCCGCCCGCCACATCCCGGTCTTCACCGTGTTGTTCGGCGAGGGCAGCCCCGACGAGATGAACCGGGTCGCGACCCTGACCAACGGCAAGGTCTTCGACGCCCGGAGCACCCCGCTGCAGACCGTGTTCCAAGAGGTCCGCGGCTACCAATGAGATACCTTGGCTCCACCAAGAACCTGACCGGCTCGGTGGCCGGCCTGCTGGGCATCGTGCTGTACCTGGCCGGTGTCCTCGGTTCTTACTGGCCCATCGTGGTCATCGGCCTGTACGCGGCCGGAGCCCTGCTCGCCCCGCCCGACCGGGTCCGCAAGACGGCCCTCGAGGACATCGCCGAGCTGCGCAAGGAACTCGGCGCCATGACGTCCACTGTGGACCGTCTGCCACCCCAGGCCCGCGACCACGTCAGTAGAATCGGCGCCATCCTGACCGACATACTCGACCGCCCGCCCCAGCTGGCGGCCAGCGCTGACCTCCTGCACCGAGTCACCCGGCTGACCCGCGCCGACCTCCCCACATCGGTCAACGCCTACCTCAACCTCCCCCAGCACGACCAAAGAGCCGCCACCGAACTGCTCACCCAGCTGGAACTCCTGGAAACCGAGGCGCACCGGATCGCGGCGGCCTTCTACGCCAACGATCTGCGCAACCAGGCCGACCACACGCGCTACCTCCGCGAACGCGGCGAGTAGCTACCGGGTCGGCGTGACGATCCCGTACTCGTGGATCTTGCGATACAACGTCGCCCGGGACATGCCCAGCAACCGCGCCGCCTTGATCTTGTTGCCGTCGGTGTCCTCGAGGCTGTGCACGATGGCGTCGCGTTCCAGGGACTCCAGACGGTTCAGCGGCCGCCGGGCCACGGCCCGGTACTCGGCCGGGAGGTCGCTGGGCTGGATCGCGCCCACCCTGCGGCGTTGAGCCACTGTCTTGAGAACCTGGCGCAGTTGCGGCACGTTCCCCGGCCATGAGGCGCGCATGAGCAAGTGCATGGCCGCGGGCGAACAGGTCAGCTGCGTACTCAACTTGTTCAGCAGCAACGGAATCAGCTCGCTGAGGTCCTCCACATGCCGGCGCAGCGGCGGGATGTGCACGGTCCGGGGGAACAACGCCATCAGCTCACCGAGATCCTCGGTGTCCGAGGTCAGAGTGACCGCCACCCAAGGCGGTTTGGGAGCCTTGAGAACCTCCTCGAGAACATCGATCAGGTCCCGCCGCCCATCCGGCGTCAATCGGTCGACGTGGCGAATAACGAGAGTGTCCACCGGGTCGTCGATCAGTTCGCGCCGGACGTCGGCCGCGTCGATGCCATGTTCGACGTCGAGGGAATGCACCCGCCCAGTGGGATTCCGCCGTTGGTGCACACACCGCGCGAGGGTGAATTTCCCGACGCCCTTCTCCCCTGCCAAAGCGAGCCACTCGCCGCGCCCATAACCGGCGTCGACCTCGTGGCAGCACCGCAGCCAAATAGGTGCGGAACCAACAACTCCCGGCAGGAACATGGGCAAAGTCGACACGGCCGGCGCGATGCCCTCGTCCTCGGACTCGATCAGCTTCACCCGCACGACACTGCCCGCGACATCCTCGCCGCGCGGCCCGGGAACGGAACGGCACTGCATCCGCACCTTGCTCCCGGTCGGCAATGCCAGCGTCGCCGACATCCGCCCCTCGGCCAGCGCCTGTGAAGCGTGCCCGAGCAACACGGACTGGTCCGCGGGATCCAGCAGCCGCCGGGCCCGGTCGTTCATCATCACGACGTCGTCGTTGAACGCCAGCAGGATGCCGGTCGTCCGGCGGCAGGCCTTCAGGTACGCCTGGAACAACGCCAGCTCGCGCACATCGCTGTTGCCCAGCAACGCCTGGCGGATCTGTTCGGCGGTCGTCCGCGCGAGCGCCACCAGCAGCTGGCCCGCGTCCTTGCGCCAGCAGGTGAGGTCGACCGCGCCGATGGTCTTGCCGGAGATCGGGTCGTGGATCGGCACGCCCGCGCAGGCGAGGTTCTCCAGGTTCTCCGCGTAGTGCTCATGCCCGAACACGTGCGTCGGCCGGCCGTCCTCCAGCGCTGTACCGATTCCGTTGGTCCCGACGAACTGCTCGCCATAGCTGAAACCGGGCGCCAGCTCCACGGCCTGGAGGTGCCGGTGCAGGTCTGGGTCACCGGTACGCTGAGTGAGCACGACCCCGTTGCGGTCGGTCAGGATCAGGCTGATCGGCTGCCCGTCGAGCTGCTCGCCGAGCCGGGCGAGCACCGGTTCGGCCGCGCGGATCAGCGGCGTGTCATGGTCCGTGTCGGTCACGTACGGCAGGTTGATCCGATCAGCGGGCACGCTGCTGTGCTGGGATCTGCGCCAGGAGGCCAGGATCGGTTCCCGCACCTCTTCGGGCCGCACCGGCTCCGAGGTGAGGAACCGGACCCGGGTACGGGCGAGCCCGTGCTCGTCCGCCGGCACCGGCCGTGCGGTCGGCGGTCGCCGCGCGAGCCGTGTCTCTTCCACGTGGACCTCCATACCCGCGCGATGAACACCCTCGGTCACCGGGAGCGGGTGCGCCTCAGGACACAGAGTAAGCCCGAGGGACGGCGCCATGTGTCTCAAATTGAGACAGCCACCCACGCCGAACAGGCGTGTCATGAGGTGATGGCCGAGGAAACGTACAACCCGTGGACCGTCGTCAACGTCGTGTTCCGCCATCTCGCCGACCAGGGGCTGCACCCCACCCTCGGCGACAACGGCCATCCAGGTGAACCGGCCGCGGCCTTGCTCAGGGCGCTGGGCATCGAGCCCCGCGCCGAAGGCGACATCCGCCAGTCACAGAACATCAAGGAGCACCTCGCGCAGCTGCGCGAATCGATGCTCGACGAATCCTGACTGTCTCATATTGAGACCCAAGACACATCCCTACGCAGTTGTAATCGCTGCATCACAACGTCGGGAACCGGCGGTAAGGGAGTGATCGATGAGCCGCCAAAGTGTGGCGAGAGCACACCAGAAGATCCAGGAACTGTCCTGGGAACCGGCATACCACCAGCCCGTGTCGCACTACGGGACCGACTACACCTTCCGCAAGGCCAAGAAGAAGGACCCGCTCAAGCAGGTGCTGCGGTCCTACTTCCCGATGCAGGAGGAGAAGGACCACCGCGTGTACGGCGCCGAGGACGGCGCGATCCGCGGCAACATGTTCCGCCAGGTCCAGGAGCGGTGGCTGGAGTGGCAGAAGCTGTTCCTGAGCATCATCCCGCTGCCGGAGATCTCCGCGGCGCGGGCGATGCCGCTGTTGTTCCGCACGGTGCCCAACCCCGAGCTGCACAACGGCCAGGCGATCCAGATGATCGACGAGGTGCGGCACTCGACGATCCAGCAGAACCTCAAGCGCCTGTACATGAACAACTACATCGACCCGGCGGGCTTCAACTCGAGCCTGCGCAACTTCCAGAACGACTACTGCGGCACGATCGGCCGGCAGTTCGCCGAGGGCTTCATCACCGGTGACGCGATCACCGCGGCGAGCATCTACCTGACCATCGTGGCCGAGACGGCGTTCACCAACACGCTGTTCGTCGCCATGCCCGCCGAGGCCGCGGCCAACGGCGACTACCTGCTGCCAACGGTGTTCCACTCGGTGCAGTCCGACGAGTCCCGGCACATCAGCAACGGCTATGCCACGCTGCTGATGGCGCTGTCCGACGAGTCCAACCACCAGCTGCTGGAACGCGACCTGCGCTACGCGTGGTGGAACAACCACCGTGTGGTCGACGCGGCCATCGGCACCTTCATCGAGTACGGCACGAAGGACCGCCGCAAGGACCGGGAGAGCTACGCGGAGATGTGGCGCCGGTGGATCTACGACGACTACTACCGCAGTTACCTTGTCCCACTGGAGAAGTACGGTCTGGTCATCCCGCACGACCTCATCGAGGAGGCGTGGAACCAGATCTGGAACAAGGGCTACGTGCACGAGGTGGCCCAGTTCTTCGCCACCGGGTGGCTGGCCAACTACTGGCGCATCGACCCGATGACGGACAAGGACTTCGAGTGGTTCGAGTACAAGTACCCGGGCTGGTACGACCGGTACGGCAAGTGGTGGGAGGCCTACAACCGCCTGTCCGTCCCCAACGGACACCACCCGATCGTCGCCGAGAACGTCGACTACGTGTACCCGCACCGCTGCTGGACCTGCATGGTCCCGTGCCTGGTCCGCGAGGACATGGTCGTGGACAAAGTGGACGGTCAGTGGCGGACGTACTGCCACGAGGCCTGCCGGTGGACCGACGCCGAGGCGTTCCGGCCGACCTACCAGGGCCGCAACACGCCCAACATGGGCCAGCTGATCGGTGCCCGTGAGTGGGAGACGCTGTACCACGGCTGGAACTGGGCCGATGTCGTGTCCGACATGGGTTTCGTGCGCGACGACGGCAAGACCATGGTCGCGCAGCCGCACCTGGACCTGGACCCCAAGAAGATGTGGACGCTGGACCACCTGCGCCGCATGCCCGAGGTGCAGAGCCCCAACGTGCTGCTCAACCAGATGACCGACGAGCAACGCGCCGCGTTCGTCGCGGACTACAACCGTCAGGGCCCCGCCGGCCGTCCCGCTCCGCAGAGCTAAGGCCGCTGGGACTCCCGATGGGCGAGAAGCACCACGTGCGGTTCGAGCCGGTCGGCGTGGAGATCGAGGTCGATGAGGACCAGACGATCCTCCGCGCCGCCGCCGAGCAGGGCGTCATGCTGATGCACGGCTGCAAGGAGGGGCAGTGCGCCTCCTGCAAGTCGTTCATCCTCGAAGGCGACGACGTCGAGCACGACCGGTACTCCACGTTCGCGCTGCCCGACTACGAGAAGGAGGAGGGTTTCACCCTGCTGTGCCGGGCGCACGCGTACGAGGACCTCACGGTCGAGCTGCTCAACTACGACGAGGAGATGATCCGCTCGGGCCTGCCCATCCAGCAGGCCCGGGTGGAGGTGGTGTCCAAGGACAACGTCACGCACGACATGCGCCACCTGGTCGTGCGGCTCCTGCAACCCACGTCGCTGAAGTTCTTCCCCGGCCAGTACGTGGACTTCTCGGTGCCCGGGACGGACGAGACCCGGTCGTTCTCCATGGCCAACACGACCAGCGGGGAGAACGGTCTGCTCGAGTTCGTCATCAAGATCTACCCCGACGGCCTGTTCTCGACCTTCCTGGACACCGGAGTCGCGGTCGGTGACCAGCTGGAGATCACCGGGCCGTTCGGGGTGTTCACCTTGCGCGACAACCCCGGCGCCGATCTGGTCTTCGTCGGCGGGGGCGCGGGCATGGCACCGATCCTGGCGCTGCTGCGGTCCATGGCCGAACGTGGCATCGACCGCAAGGCCACGTTCTACTACGGGGCGCGGCGGCGCCGGGACCTGTGCTTCGACACCGAACTGACCGCCTTGGCCGAGAAGCTGCCCCACTTCTCCTACGTGCCGGCCCTGTCCGAACCGGAGGACGGGGACGGCTGGGAGGGTGAGACCGGGCTGATCACCGATGTGGTGCGACGCCTGGAGTCCGAACTGGACGGTGCGGACGCGTACGTGTGCGGGCCGCCGCCGATGGTCGAGGCAGCGATCGAGCTGTTGCCCGCGCTGGGCGTCGCGGACAAGCGAATCTTCTACGACAAGTTCACCACAACCGGTGAAGCGGAGGACCGATGACATCTACCCAGGAACGCAGCGTCCCCAAGCCGGTCTTCACCGACGCGGAGGCGGGCGCGAAGGTTTTCCCCGACTCCGATGCCAGGCGCTTCAACTACTTCACCCCGCAGAAGCGCAAGCAGTCGCACTACGAGGACGTGACCGTCGAGGTCCAGCCGGACCCGCGGCACTACCTCTCGCAGGGCTGGCTGTACGGCTTCTCGGACGGTAAGGGCGGCTACCCGCTCGAGTGGACGGCGCTCAAGGCGTGGGGCTCGGACCGGCCGGTCCCCGAGCGCGGCCCCGGATCCGGCGGCAAGGGCTACGACTGGCCCGCGCTGGGCTGGCACGAGTTCCGTGACCCCAACGAGGAGTGGGAGCTCACGCTCTACCGCTACAACTCCAACGTGGTCCGCCAGCTCAACCAGAACATCGAGGCCGCCAAGCAGTCCAAGGCCTTCGACCAGTGGAACCGCAACTGGGTGTCGTTCGTGTCGCAGCACGTGGGCGCATGGATGCACGTGGACCACGGGCTGGGCCTGTACCTGTTCGCCAACGCCAACCGCAGGGCGCCGACGAACATGCACAACAACGCGATCTCGGTGAACAGCATGCACCGGATCCGGGCGGCGCAGGACCTGGCGCTGTACAACCTCACCCTGTCCGAGGAGCTGGCCGGCTTCGACGGCACCGCGCACCTGGAGACCTGGAACTCCGACCCGGTCTGGCAGGGCGTGCGGGAGACCTCCGAGCAGCTGACCGGCATCTGGGACTGGTGCGAGGCGATCTTCGCGGCCAACATCGTGTTCGAGCCGCTGGTCGGCGAGCTGTTCCGGAGCAACCTGGTCCAGCAGGCCGCACCGTCCAATGGCGACTTCATCACGCCGACGCTGATCGGCGCGGAGGAGTACGACTTCGCCGAGCGGGACCTGCGCTACACCAAGCTGATGTTCCAGCTCCTGGTCAACGACAAGGAGTTCGGCGCGGAGAACCGCAAGATCCTGCAGCAGTGGCTGACCACGTGGGTGCCCAGGTGCATCAAGGCCGCCCGCACGATGCAGCCGCTGTGGTCGCAGCCGGATGCCAAGCCACCGCGCTTCGAGGACGGCCTCGACCGGGCGAAGAGCCGGTTCTCGGCCATCCTGACCGACCTGGACCTGCAAGCACCGAAGGAGTTGGCCCAGTGACCGTTGTCGAGAGTCCTTTTCAGAGCAACAACACCGCGTCCAACATGTGCGGCTTCACGTTGATGAACAACCAGGTCGGCGCGATCGTCGCGGAAGTCATGCGGCACAAGGACAACGTCACCATCACCCCGCTGCCGTCGATGATCCGGGTCGACGCCAAGGGACGGATGGACGTCGTCTACTCGGAGATCGACGAGGCGGCAGGCGAGGAGGAGGGCTGGTTCAACGCGGCCGAGTTCGAGGAGAGCATGTCCACCCACTACGGGCGGATGATCCACGAGGACGACCGCACCATCATGTTCGCCAACCCGGAGGACGCCGCCGAGTTCCTGGACTTCGTTGCCCGAAGCTGAAGCCCCAGCTCACCCCTCGTGAGTGGTTCCGCTCGTGCCGACAGGCAGAGCCACTCACGAGGTCCTTACCACCACGACTGGGCAAGGAGTAGCACACCGTGTACGAGAAGGATGGCGAGAAGTACTTCGTGGTCGACGCCCACACCCACTTCTGGGACGCGAGCCCGGAGAACTGGGTGGAGGGCCAGGAACAGTACGCCAAGGGCTGGATCGAGTGCTTCCACGCCTACCAGGGGCTCGGGCCGGCCGAGACCCACTGGTCCATCGAGGAGTTCATGAAGTACTCCGAGGAAAGGATGATGAAGGACCTGTTCGACGCCGGTCACGTCGACATCGCCATCTTCCAGCCCACCAACCTGAGGCAGTGGTACAAGACCGGGTTCAACACCACCGAGACCGACGGCGCGATGGCCGAGCGGCACCCGGGCAAGTTCGTGGTGAACACGACGTTCGACCCGCGCGAGGGTGACGCCGGCATGCGCGCGTTCGAGGAGCGCGTGCACCGCTACGGGTGCAAGGGCGTCAAGCTCTACACCGCGGAGTGGTTCGGCGACTCCCGCGGCTGGACCCTCAAGGACCCGGAGGCGTTCCGGTACCTGGAGCTCTGCCAGCAGCTGGGCGTCAAGAACATCCACGTGCACAAGGGCCCGACGATCTGGCCGTTGGACAAGGACGCGTTCGACGTGTCCGATGTGGACCGAGCGGCGACCAGCTTCCCCGAGCTGAACTTCATCGTCGAGCACGTGGGCCTGCCCCGCATCGAGGACTTCTGCTTCATGGCGACGCAGGAGCCCAACGTGTACGCGGGCCTGGCCGTGGTGGTCGGCGGCCTGATGCACGCCCGGCCGCGGTTCTTCGCCAAGGTCATGGGCGAGCTGATGTTCTGGCTCGGCGAGGACCGGCTGATCTTCGGTGCGGACTACGCCATCTGGGAACCCAAGTGGCAGGTCGAGGGCTTCGTCGACTGGCAGATGCCGGACGGCGAGGAGTTCTCCGACTACGGCAAGCTGACCGTGGACCAGAAGAAGAAGATCCTCGGTCTCAACGCGGCCCGGCTGTACGGATTGGACATTCCGGCCGAGCTGCAGCCCCAGGCGGAACCGGCGACCGAACCGGTCGGCGTTCCGTCATGACGGGCGCGCTCAGGGCCCACACCGCTTTGCACGAAGCGGTGTGGGCCGCGCTCGGCACCGTCCTCGATCCGGAACTCGACGAACCCCTGACAGACCTGGGGTTCGTGTCGGAGTGCACTGTGCAGGACGGGCGCGCGAGGATCCGTCTGCGGCTGCCGACGTACTTCTGCGCACCGAACTTCGCGTTCCTGATGGTCGCGGACGCCTACGACGCGGTCAGCGCGGTGCCCGGGATCACCGGGGTGGACGTCCGGCTGCGGGACCACTTCGCCGCCGGGGCGATCAACAAGGGCGTGGCCAGGCGCGCCGGGTTCGTCGCCTCCTTCGAGGGGGAGGCCGTCAACGAACTGGACTCGCTGCGGGCGGAGTTCCTCCGCCGGGCGGTCCTGGCGGGCACCGACCGGGTCTGCCGGTCGCTACGCGCCGATCCGGTCACGCTGGCCGGGATGACGCTCGGCGACGTGCCGCCGGGCCAGGAGCTCGACCGTCTCAAGGACCGGCGGCGCGAGCTCGGATTGTCGCATTCGGACAGTGCGCCGCTGCTGGTCGACCCGGCGACCGACGAGCCGATCAAGGCCGCGAACCTGACCAGGCACCTGGGCCTCGCCCGGGTCACCAGGGTGAGCCAGGAAGCCAACTCGGGAGTGTGCCGCGGAATGCTGGCCGCTCGGTACAAGGAGGAGGACAAACCATGAAGGCCGTCCGGCTGCACGCATACCACCAGCAGCCCGTCATCGAGGACGTACCGGAGCCAACGGCCAAGAACCCCTTCGACGTGGTGGTCAAGATCGGTGGTGCCGGGGTCTGCCGCACCGACCTGCACATCATCGAGGAACAGTGGGCCGACAAGTCCGGAGTCCAGCTGCCCTACACCATCGGCCACGAGAACGCCGGCTGGGTGCACGAGGTGGGCTCCGCCGTGTCCAATGTGGCCGTTGGCGATACGGTCATCCTGCACCCCACCCCCACCTGCGGCCTGTGCCACGCCTGCCGGGCCGGCAACGACATGCATTGCGAGAACAGCACCATCCCGGGGATCAACACCGACGGCGGCATGGCCGAGTACCTGCTGACGTCCGCACGTGCATGCATCAAGTTGAACCCCGAGACCCGACCTGAAGACGTCGCGGCCCTGGCCGACGCCGGGATCACCGCGTACCACGCTGTTCGTAAGGCAGTGCCGTTGCTGTACCCGGGCACCGTGTGCGTCGTCAACGGTGCCGGCGGGCTCGGACACATTGGTATCCAAGCACTTGCCGCGCTGACCGCGACCACGATCATCGTGGTGGACCGCAACGAGGACGCGTTGAAGCTGGCGTCGCAGCTGGGCGCCGACCAGACCGTTGTCGCGGACGGGAAACACGTCGAGGCCGTGCTGGACCTCACCGGCGGCAACGGCGCTGAGGTGGTCCTGGACTTCGTCGCCGAGCAGGGCGCCCAGCAGGATGCCTTCGTGATGACCCGCCGCAACGGCTCGCACTTCGTGATCGGCTACGGCAGCAACATCGACATCCCCACGATCGACATCATCTCCACCGAGCGCAACGTGATCGGCAACCTGGTCGGCACCTACAACGACCTGGCCGAGCTGATGGTGCTGGCCCAGGCCGGCAAGGTCACCTTGCACACCAGGCAATACCCACTGGACGGCGCGCTGGACGCGCTGGCCGACCTCGACGCCGGCCGGGTCCGCGGCCGGGCGATCCTCACGCCCTGAAGGAGACAACGGCATGGCGAAGGAACTGCGCTTCGGCTCGGAAGCCCGCAACCTGCTGCTCGCGGGCGTGGACAAGCTCGCCGACGCGGTCAAGTCGACCCTGGGCCCCAAGGGCCGCAACGTGATCATCGAGAAGATCACCGGTTCGCCGGTGGTCACCAACGACGGCGTGACGATCGCCCGTGAGATCCACCTGAAGAACCAGTTCGAGAACATGGGCGCCCAGCTGGTCAAGGAAGCCGCGATCAAGACCAACGACGTTGTCGGCGACGGCACCACGACGGCCACCGTGATCGCGCAGGCCATTGTCCGCGAAGGCATGAACGCCATCACGGCCGGCGCGAACCCGGTGCTGGTCAAGCGCGGTATCGACATCGCGGTCGGCAGGCTGGTGAAACACCTGGAAGGCGTGGCGCATCCGGTGTCGTCCGAACAGGACTTCGCCCGGGTGGCCGCGATCTCGGCGAACGACGACGACTCGGTTGGCGAGGTCATCGCCGCGGCCCTGCACACCGTCGGCGATGGTGGCGTGGTCACCGTTGAGGAGTCGCCGCGGATCGGGATGTCGGTGGACTTCGTCGAGGGCTTCGAGTTCGACAACGGCTACATCTCGCCGTACCTGGTCACCGACCCCGGCCGGCTCGAGGCCGTGATCGACGACCCGTACATCCTGATGTGCAGCGAGAAGATCACCAAGGTGCAGGAGCTCATGCCGGTCCTCGACCGGATCATGCGGGCGCCGAGGCCGTTGGTGCTGATCGCCGAGAACGTCGAGGGCACAGCGCTTTCGATGCTGGTGCACAACCACGTCAACGGCAACTTCCAGGCCGTGGCCGTGCGCGCGCCCGGGTTCGGCGACCGGCGGCTGCACAAGCTGGAGGACCTCTCGGCGATCGTCGGCGGCGAAGTCCTTTCGCGACAGTCCGGGTTCACCCTGCAGACCATGACCTTGGAGCAGATGGGCCGCGCCAAGCAGGTCCGGGTCACCGAGAACGCCACCACGATCATCGGCGGCTACGGCAGCGCCGAGGACGTGTCGTTCCGGGTCACCCAGCTGCGGGCCGAGCTGGAACGCGCGCAGTTCGGTGTGGACGAGGACGTGCTCACCGAGCGGATCGGCGCGCTGACCGGGAAAGTCGCGGTGATCAAGGTCGGCGCGGCGACCCCGGCGGAGCTGAAGGAGTTGCAGCACCGGGTCGAGGACGCGTTGTCCGCCACCCGGGCGGCCATGGCCGAGGGCATCGTCGCCGGTGGCGGCGCCGCACTGCTGCACTCAGTGTCCGCTTTGGACTCGTTGGAGCTGGAGGGCGACTACGCCGTCGGCGCCGACATCGTCCGCCGGGCACTGCCCGAGCCCGCGTTCCTGATCGCGGCCAACGCCGGCCACCAGGCGGCCGACGTGCTGGCCCAGACCCGGCAGATGAGCGCCGACGAAGGGTTCGACGCGCTGCACTCCCGGTACGGCAACATGGTCGAGATGGGCATCGTGGACCCGCTGCGGGTCTGCCGGTCCGCCCTGCAGAACGGGGCGTCGGTGGCGGGTCTGCTGCTGACGACCAACTCCCTGATCGCCGAGGAGCAGACCCCGTGGGGCGGCAGCGCGGCCCTGATGACCGAGTTCGGCCCGCTGGACGAAGGCCTGCACCAGCCGTCGCCCGACGCGAGCACCCCGCAGTCGCTGGGCCTCGGCCCGTCGGTCGGTTGATTCACCCTGGTGCGCGGGCAGCCTGCGCCCGCGCACCAGCCTCTCTTTCCGAGCCCCTTGAGTCCTTTGTGGAGGTGAGCTGTGTCCATTGCCGCCGCGAGGCCCCAGGTAAGGACAGTGGCCCTGCTCGGGCCGGCCTTCGTGGCGGCCGTGGCCTACATCGACCCCGGCAACTTCGCTACCAACATCACCGCGGGCGCGCGGTTCGGCTACGCCCTGGTGTGGGTCGTCCTGGCGGCCAACCTGGTCGCGATGCTCGTGCAGTACCTGTCGGCGAAACTGGGCATCGCGACCGGCCAGGACCTCTCCGAGCTGTGCCGCGAGCACCTGCCCCGGAAGGTCTCCTTTGGACTGTGGATCCAGGCGGAACTCGTTGCCATGGCGACGGATCTGGCCGAGTTCGTCGGCGCCGCGCTTGGCCTGTACCTGCTGTTCGACGTTCCTTTGCCCGCCGCGGGCCTGATCACGGCTGTGGTCGCGTTCGCACTGCTGGAGTTGAGCCGTCGCGGGTACCGGCCGTTCGAGCTGGCCATCGCGGGCCTGTTCGGCATCGTGTTGCTGGGGTTCGCCTACGACCTCGTGCTGGTGTCCAATAGCGACACTCCGACTCTAACAGTGTTAGAGGGCGGTTCGGAGAGCGCCCTGGTGCTCGCGGTCGGGATCATCGGCGCAACTGTCATGCCGCACGTGATCTACCTGCACTCCGCGCTCACCAAGATCCGCCCGCAGCACACCAAGGCCACGCGCCTCGATGTGTTCATCGCCCTGGGGACCGCGGGTTTGATCAATGTCGGCATGCTCGTCCTCGCCGCGGCCACCCTCCGCGGCCTCGGCGGCGCCGACCCCATCCTGTTCGCGCACGCCGAACTCGGCCGTCTCCTGGGCGGTGGCGCGGCCCTGGCGTTCGCGGTCGCCCTGCTCTCGTCGGGTCTGTCCTCGTCGAGCGTCGGGACCTACGCGGGCCAGGTCGTCATGAACGGGTTCATCCGGCGCAGCATCCCGCTGATGGCCCGCCGCGCGATCACCATGCTGCCCGCGCTGATCGTGCTGACCTTGGGCCTCCCGGTGACCGACAGCCTGGTGCTCTCCCAGGTGGTGCTCAGCTTCGGCATCCCGTTCGCGCTGATCCCGTTGGTGTGGCTGACCTCCCGCCGGGACATCATGGGCGATCACGTCAACCGCGGGACGACCACCCTCGTCGCGGGCACTTGCGCCTTGATCGTGACCGTCCTGAATCTCTACCTGGCGGGGTCGGCGATCTTCTAGTACGGCCACTCGTTCGCGTCGAGGTATCCACCCGCCGCACCGAACGCCGCCGAGATCCTCTGTTGCGACGCGCCGGCCGCCAGCAGTGCCC
>CBIMJO010000041.1:0-17600 GCA_966244135.1 uncultured Actinocrispum sp.
ACCGCACCGGAGTCGCACCGGGTGCCTCCCACTCCCTCGCCTCAGGCATCGTCGCATCCCGTGGGGCAGGAGCCAAACTAGGCGCGGCCCCGGGACAGCTTGCTCGGCCACCAGATCTTGCGGCCGATCTGCAGGGTCAGCGCCGGGACGAGCAGCGACCGGACGATCAGGGTGTCCATCAACACACCGAACGCCACCAGGAAGGCCATCTGCACCAGGAACACCATCGGCAGCAGGGCCAGCGCCCCGAACGTGGCCGCCAGCACCACACCGGCTGAGGTGATCACGCCACCGGTCACCGCGAGGCCCTTGAGCGTGCCCTGTCTGGTGCCCAGTTTCTGGGCCTCCTCGCGGACCCGTGTCATCAGGAAGATGTTGTAGTCGATGCCCAGGGCGACCAGGAACACGAACGCGAACATCGGCAGGCTCGGGTCTGAGTTGGCGAACCCGAAGATGTGGTCGAACACCAGGGCACCCACCCCGAGCGTGGCGCCGTACGAGATGGCCACGGTCAGCGTGAGCAGGATCGGTGCGACCAGCGAGCGCAACAGCAACGCCAGGACCAGCAGGATCACCACGAGCACCACCGGGATGATCACCTGGAGGTCGCGGACGGCCGTGTCATGCGTGTCCAACCAGGCCGCCGTCGCCCCGCCGACCAGCGCGTTCGCGCCCGTGATGGCGTGGACCTCGGTGCGCAGGCGTTGGACCGTGGCCTGGGCCGCGGTCGACGACGGGTCGTCGTTCAGGGTCGCGTCGACCACCTGCAGGCCGTCCACGATCTTCGGCTGGACCTCGACGGACGCCACCCCGGGCACGGTCCGGGCGGTGTCGGCGACCCGGCCCGCGTAGTCCGAGTTGGTGATGATCGTGGTCGGCGTGCCGGTGCCGGCCGGATAGTGCTTGGCGAACGCCTCCATCCCGCGCACCGACTCGGTCTTGCTGGTGAACGCGTCGGAGAACTGCAGGCCGTCGGCCTTGAACTGGGGCAGGAACGCCAGGCAGCCGAGCAGCACGACCGCGGTGCCGGCGCCGACCAGTCGCGGCTTGTTGCCGACCAGGGTGGCCACCCGCGCCCAGATGCCCTTGGACTCGCTGCCGACCGTGCCCTGCTTGGGACGGAACGGCCAGAACGCGCCGCGGCCCAGCAGCACCAACACCGCGGGCAGGAAGGTCAGCGCGGTGAGCAGCGACGCCAGGATGCCGATCGCGGCGACCGGGCCGAGGCTCTTGTTGCTGTTCAGGTCGGACAGCAACAGGCACAGCAGACCCAGGATGACCGTTCCGGCCGAGGCGACGAGCGGTTCGACGCAGGCACGCAGGCTCTTGCGCATGGCCTCGTACTTGCTGGCGTTGAGCCGGAGTTCCTCGCGGTAACGGGAGACGAGCAGTAGCGCGTAGTCGGTGGCCGCGCCGAGCACGAGGACCATCAGGATGCCCTGGCTCTGCCCGTTCAACGTGAGGATGTCGGCCTTGGTCAGGAAGTAGACCGCCATCGACGCGGTGATCAGCGCGAACCCGCCGGACATCAGCACGACGAGCGGCAGCAGCGGGCTGCGGTAGATCAGGATCAGAATCCCGACGACCACCGCGATCGCCACCCACAGCAGCATTCCGTCGATGTCGTCGAACGCTTCGGAGAAGTCGGCGGCGATCCCGGCCTCACCGGTGATGAACACGGTCAGCCCGCCGGGCGCCCCGGCTTTGGCGATCTCACGCAGCTTGTTGGTCGCGCCGGGCACCTGGTCGTGCAACTGCTCGGGGAACGCGACGAGGACCTGAGCGGCCTTGCCGTCCTGGGACGGGATGACCGGCGAGACACGGTCGGCCAGGCTGAGGTTCTGCTCGCCGATCGTCATGTCCTTGACCTCGGCCAGCCGGCCGGCGATGAACTGCCTGTCCGCGCCGGTGACCCCGTCCGGGCGCTCGAACAGCAGGATCGCGGCGATGTCCTTGCGCTCGGCGAACCCCTTGGCCAGCTCGTCGACCTTGGTGGCCTCCGCGGACTTCGGCAGGAACGCGGCGTTGGAGTTCTCCATGACCTCGTTGAGCTTGCCCTGGTACGGGCTGCCCACCGCGGCGAACACCAGCCAGCCGACCACGAGCAACGCGGGTAACAACCACCGTAAGCGTCTGGTCCCGGTCTTCGGGCCGGGTGGTGGCGGCGGAAGCGGGCGTGCGGTATCGACAGGCGTGGCCATGACGGCTCCCCCTACTGGACTGGTTTTGTGCAAGACACGGGATCGCCGGCGATCCCCCTCGCGCAGAAGTGTGTCGAACCCCGGCGACCCCGGACATCAGGAGGATCCCTGAATATCCCCGATGTTTTCCCCTACGGCTGTCCGTCATACGCAGTATGGGGAACACCTACGAACGCGGTATGCCCGCCCAAGGCTGGAGCCCTGCCCGGACCGGCTGCCGGCCGAGCTGGAGTCCACAGCGGACTGTCCGGACACCGTCACCATCGGCCGCGAGACCATCGAACTCGCCTTCCTGGCGGCGATCCAGCACCTGCCACCGAAACAGCGCGCAACCCTGCTGCTACGCGACGTATACGACTGGCCGTCGAGTCGATTTACCGACGAACTCGTGATCCTGCAACGAAATATGGCCGCGATCACAGCAGCGGACGATGAGGTGATCAGCCCGCCCACGGCCGCGTACATCCGGTCATCCGATTCCGGGTCGTTCTCGGCTTTCGCAGTGAGCGTGCTGCGTGTGGCCGACGGCTTGGTGGCCGAGGTGTCGACCTTCGGGACTGCCCTATTCCCGCACTTCGAGCTGCCGGCTGAGATAGATTCCGCGGCATGACCGAGGGTGGCCGGCGAATGTTCGCCCAGGGAATGGATGGGCGGCATTCCACTGTGCTCGATGCCGTGACGGCGTCGGGTGGGTTGCAGGCTCAGGACACCGCGGCCTGCCGCCTCTCGGTTCGCCCCCGGACACACGGTCTTGCGTCAACGGACGTCACCCGGGCGTGCGCGGACGGTGTTGTGGTGCGGACCTGGTTGATGCGTGGGACTTTGCACATGGTCGCCGCCTGGGATGCGCACTGGCTCACGGCGTTCTTCGGGCCGCGGTTCATTCAGGGGCAACGTCGGCGGCGGGCGGAGCTGGGGCTCACCGATTCGTTGTGCGCACGCGCTTTGGCCGCGCTGCCCGAGATCCTGACCGGGACGGCGCTGAGTCGCGCGGACGTGGTGCGGCGGCTGATTTCCTGTGGGGTTCCGATCGAGCCCAAGGGACAGGCGCCCGCGCACATGATGGGTTACGCCGCCGCGTCCGGGCTGATCTGCCGTGGGCCGGACCTGGCCAAGGACGAACCGTCCTATGTGCTCATGGACGAGTTCGTCACCGACCGGTTCACCCCGGCCGATCCCGTTGAGGAACTGGGACGCCGTTATTACTCGGCTTTCGGGCCCGCGTCCGCTGAGGACTTCGCTTTCTGGGCGGGAATTCCATTGGGCCAGGCTCGTCAGGTCTCGCCCGCCGCCGGTGAGTCCACAATGGAGGGACTTCGGCTGTTGCCCGCGTTCGACACGTTCGTGCTGGGATACCGGGAAAGGCCGGTCGCGGCGGAGTTCGCGAAGCGGGTCAACGCCGGAGGCGGGCTGATCCGGCCGACGATCGTTGCCGACGGCCGGATCGTGGGCACCTGGCGCACCCGGTCCAGGGTGATCGAGATCGAGCAGTTCGAACCGGTCGACCGGGCCGCCCTGCTGGCGGAGGTCGCGGACCTGGCGCGATTCCAGGGCCACGACCTCCACCTGGCCGGCTAGGGAACGCGCCAGGCCTGCGCGCCGGTGTTGTTGCAGTCGTAGATCTGCAACTGGATCCCGTTGGCGGTGTTGCTGTTCGGGACGTCCAGGCACTTGCCGGATGGCGAGTTCACCAGAGTGCCATTGGACTTCGGCCACCACTGCTGGGCACCCGTGCCGTTGCACTCCCACAGCTGGACCTTGGTTCCGTTGTTCCGGCCACTGCCGCTGACATCCAGGCACCGGCCCAGCGCCCGGAATGTGCCGTCGGAGGCACGAGTCCATTGCTGGGCCGCGGAGCTGTTGCAGTCCCAAAGCCGCACGACAGCGCCGTTGCTGTTCTGGCTCGGGTCACCGTCCATGCACTTGTTCGCCAGGCCGACAACCGCCCCGGTCCGGGCCGATGCCGGGCCGACGTCGAACGACGGCGGCGCGTCGCTCGCCGCGGACGCCCACGAGGTGTTCGGGGACGTGCCGAGGGTGTAGTCGAGCGTGCCACCATTGGCCACAAAGGACTCCGGCAGCCAGGCCCGGTTCGACGCAGCCCCGTTCACCTGCAGACTCTGCACATATTTGGCGGAGTCCGAGGCGCCCGGCGCGTTGATCGTGATCGTCTTGCCGTTGCCGCGGGTGATCGTCGTCGACGGGAACTGCGGGCTGGCCAGAACCAGCTCGGCGCGCCCCGGGGCCTCCGGGTACATGCCGATCGCGGCCCAGACCGCCCACGAGGACATCTCACCGAGGTCGTCGTTGCCCACCATGCCTTCCGGGATGGGCTTGAAGATCGACGTCAGCGCGCGCCGGACGATGTCCTGCGTCTTGTAAGGCGCGCCCGCGTACGCGTAGGCCCACGGCGTGTTCAGCGTCGGTTCGTTGCCCAGGTAGGCGGCGTTCTTGTCCGGGCCCGCGTTCAGCTCGGAGAAGAACGAGTCCAACCTGGGCGTGACGGCCCCGTTGCCGCCCATCGCATCGAACAGACCGCGGTAGTTGTAGGGCACCAACCACGTGTACTGACCAGCGTTGCCCTCGACATATTCGTTCTGCTGGGTCGGACTGAACGACGGGAACGAGGTGTCGGTGTTGCGCGGCTGCAGGTACTTGCTGCCGGACTCGAACAGGCTGCGCCAGTTCTGCGCCCGCCGCAGGAAGTACTCGGCATTGGCGGAATCCCCAAGCCGGGCAGCGAACTGTGAGATGGCGAAGTCGGCACTGGTGTACTCCAACGTCGTCGACGCCGAGCCCCACACATCCGGCAGGCCCGTTGGCACATACCCGTATTGGTTGAACTGCAGCCATCCGGGCCGTTGCCGGACATCGTTGACACCAGCGACGATCCGGTTCAGACCATCAGTAGCATCGAAGTTGGTGCCACCGAACGCGTACATTGTGGACACAATGGCCGAGATCGGGTCGCCGTTCATGACACCCGTGCCACCGTTGGCCACGGTCCACCGGTCGAAGTAGCCGCCGTACTTGGCCTGGTTGATCGCGGACTGCGCGATGTCCGCGGCCTCATTCGGCGCCAACAACGCCACCAGCGCGACTTGGGATCGATAGACATCCCAGCCGGAGAAGTTGGCGTACTGGACATGCCCGCTCACCGTCGAGTGGACCTGGTTGTCGAAGCCCATGTACTGGCCGTTGACATCGCTGAACACGTTGGGGTGCAACAGCGAGTGGTACAGCGCCGTGTACAGCGTGCGCAGCTGGGTGTCCGTGCCACCCGAGACGTTGATCCGCCCCAGGTAGCCGTTCCAGGCGTTCCGAGTGCCGTTGCGCACCTCGTCGAAACTCTTCGCGCCCTGCTCAGTGCTCAGGTTGGCCTGCGCATTGGCCAGGCTCACAAAGCTGATCCCCACCCGCGCCGTCACCGTGCTGCTGTTGAACGACACAAACGCGGCCGCGGCCTGGATCTGCGCATCCCCGGTCACCGCCGTCGGCGCTGGAGCCTTACGACTGTCCACACCAGACTGCTGCTGCGCGGTCTTCGGCGACGCGGGCACCGTACCCTTGCTGGCACCCTCGATCGACTTGCGGGAGGTGTCGACCTTGCCATCGGCACTGGCCACACCCGAACTGCTGAACGGCTGGTCGAACGTGGCCTGGAAGTAGATCCGGTACCGGTTCCCAACGCCACAAAAGCCACCGCCGTCGGTATACCCGGACAACGTGTTGCTCCCGATCGTGATCGACCCACTGGCCGAGTTGAACGCCTTGGCAGCGTCCACACTCAGCGACGCGCGCTGACCGGCCGGGTAGGTGAACCGGGCCAGCCCCGACCGCTGGGTCGTGGTGAGCTCGGTCCGCAGGCCGTTGTCGAAGGTCACGGAGTAGTAGCCCGGCGACGCGGACTCGTTGGCGTGGTTGAAGGTGTATTGGCTGACCGGACTGGACCCGAGCGCGGGCATGAACGGGATGTTCCCGTAGTCGCTGCAGCCCGGGCCCGAGATGTGGGTCAGGCTGAACCCACGGATCCGGTTGTCGTCGTAGGTGTAGCCACCGTGCTGGTGGGTCACGGTGTCCGGGGACCACTGAAGCATCCCGAAGGGCGCGTCGGCCCCCGGGAACGTCATCCCAGCACCTCCACCATGGCCGAAGTCCGGCCCACCGGGCCGGGTCCCGACGAAGGCGTTGACGTACTGGGCTGGATCAGTGACCGCAGCGGCGACAGGCGCTACTGCGGGGATGGCGGCGAACGCAAGCGCCGCCGCGAATGCCGATATCGCGGCGAGAGCACGCATGGCAACACTCCTGCAGGGGACGGAGGTCTGACAACGTTGTCAACATCCAATACTCGCACCCAAATGACCAAAGTGGAATCGCCCACCCAGGGCAACCGAGTCCGCCACCCCTGTCCACCAGACAAAGATCACCAACCCACACTCATTCACCCACCCACCCACCCATGACAACGTCGCCACCCGCCCCACAACAACGGCCGCCCCCACCAAGCAAACGGAACCCAGCCCAACTCCCACCCAACCCGCAGATCCCACCCGTCCGAAGATCCCGCCCGGGCCGCAGCCAGAAGCGCAAGCGCCCAAACCCCGCCTTCGTGCCCTCTCCTCTGGGTGGCGCTGCCCGTCCGGCGAGGACACCCCACCTAGAAGCCCCGCATCGCCGAGGCCAAGCACCTAGAAGCTAAGGAGCCCCCGGAGGCAACACGGGCAACCCACCAGGAGCCCCCTCAGCAAGAAGCTCCCGCAAAGCCCCGGTATCCAAGTGCTTCTCGACCAAATCCGCCAGCAAATCCAGCTGCCCCTCCCGAACCACGGCAAACTCGGTATCCCCCGCAGCAACAAAATCCCGCCCAGCCCACTCAGCGGCCCACCGCAACAACCCCCGCCGCGGCTCATCATTCTCCAGCAGCCCATGCCAATGCGTCCCCGCAACCGCCCCACTCAAACCCCCCTCAACACCCCCATCCGGCAACCGAACCAGCCCATCAAGCCCATCCCCCCGCCGAACGACCCGCCCATGATGAATCTCATAACCCGTTGCCACACCACCAAAAGCCACCCCATCGGGCCGCGCAAGAACCTTCTCCGCCCCGAGCTCGACATCCACATCCAGCAACCCAAGCCCGGAAACCACACCAACCCCGGACTCCACCGCATCGAAAATCTCCCGAGCCAGCATCTGAAACCCACCACATATCCCCAAAACCGGCTTCCCCCGCCGCGCATGCGCAACCACAGCATCGGCAAGCCCACTATCCCGCAACCACCCCAGATCACTCACCGTCGCCTTGGACCCCGGCAACACCACCAGATCCGCATCCGCCAACCGCGACGGCTCAGTCACGAACCGCACCGAAACCCCAGGCTCACAAGCCAAAGCCTCAACGTCAGTCCCATTCGAGATCCTCGGCAACCGGATCACGGCAACCCGCAGCCAGTCCTCCCCCACCGGAGGCCGCGGCCGCCCAACAACCCGATCGGGGGTGTACGCCAACGAATCCTCAGCATCCAGCCACAAATCCCGGTTCCACGGCACCACACCGAACACCGGCCGCCCCGTCAGCGAGAGCAACTGGTCCAGCCCGGGCTGCAGCAGCGCCGGATCCCCGCGGAACTTGTTGATCACGAACCCCGCCACGAGCGCCTGATCCGCCGGCGACAGCAATGCCAGGGTCCCGTAGAGGTGCGCGAACACGCCTCCCCGGTCGATGTCCCCGACCACGAGAACGGGCAGGTCAGCGGCCCTGGCGAGGCCCATGTTGGCGATGTCGTCGGCGCGGAGGTTGATCTCGGTGGGTGAGCCCGCGCCCTCGCAGATCACCACGTCGAACTCGGCGCGCAGGCCTTCGAGGGTGGCCAGCACGGTCTCGAACAGCTCGGGTTTGCGCTCGCGGTAGGACATCGCCGTCGCGTGCCCGACCGCCTTGCCGAGTACCACTACCTGGGAACTGCGGTCACCGCCCGGCTTCAACAGGACCGGGTTGAACCGCACGCTCGGCGCCAGGCCCGCCGCGGTCGCCTGCAGGGCCTGGGCGCGGCCGATCTCGCCGCCTTCCAGGGTCACCACCGAGTTGTTCGACATGTTCTGCGCCTTGAACGGGGCCACCCGGACCCCTTGCCGGGCCAGCCACCGGCACAGCCCCGCGACCAGCACACTCTTGCCGGCGTCCGAGGACGTCCCGGCCACCAGCAGGCCTCCGCTCACCCCTCGGACCCTATCGGGATAGTGTTCTGGGGACCCCCTCGAACACACACGGTCGAACACGTGTTCTAGGATGTGGGTCCCCCTCCACGTGACCACGAAAGGACCAGGATGACCGCTCCAACCGCCGAGGCGGCAAGCGCTCCCGGTGACGAGGAGGTGCCTGCCTCGACCAACGGACAGGGCACCAACGGCTCCGAAGCGGCAGAGGCCGTGGAACCCGAGGAGAAGCCCAAGCGCGGCGCTCGCACCAAGAGCACCGCGAAGAAGACCCGCACCGTCGAGCTGACGCTGACGGTCACGGGCACCCTGGACGGCAACTGGCAGGCCGACCTGATGCACGGCACCACGCGGGTCGTGCAGGGGCTCTCCGTCCCGGCCGCGGCGGTCGCCAAGGCCGCCCAGGAGCTGCACCCGGAGATCGCCGAGAAGATCGACGAGGTGATCAACGCGGCGCGCGAGCAGCACGAGTCGCGGCTGCGCGAGCTCGAGGCAGAGGTCGCGAAGGTCAAGCAGGCCCTCGCCGACCTGGGCGAAGACGCCTAGTCACAGACGCGGAACGCCGGCCTGCCCGACCACCGGGCAGGCCGGCGTCCTGCATCCCGCGTATCCCGCATATCCCCCGCCCCGTGTCTCACGTTCGCCCGCGGTGTGTCTCACCTTCGTCCGGGGTGTGTCTCACGTTCGCCCGGATCGGAACGGGGCTAGATCCCGTTACGCCAGCGGCGAACCTCGCCGTCGACCATCTCGACGTCCCCGCGCTTCCACATGAACTGCAGGTGCGCGCACGTCTCGGCCAGCGCACCCCGGCGCATGACGCCCTTGACGTTCTCCCAGCCGCGCGACCACGTCAGCCGTTCGGTGACGTCCCACGCCGAGGCCTCGCCCCGCTCCCGCAGCACCGCCGCGATCTCGTCACAGCGCTCCTTGTGGTGCTGGATCAGCGCGACCGTCCGCGCCGAAATCCCCCGGAAGCGGTACTCGTGCGCGGGCAGGATCTCCGCGGACTCGAACTCCGCCACACGTTCGAGTGAAGCTATGAAGCTCGACAGGGGGTCGTCCTCGGCGAACGTCAGGCCGATGTTCGGGCTGATCCGCGGCAGCACGTGGTCGCCGGTCAGCAGAACGTCCCGCGCCGAGTCGTACAGGCACAGGTGCCCGGGGGTGTGACCCGGGGTCCAGATCGCGCGCAGGGTCTTCTCGCCGTGCGGGACAACGTCCCCATCGGACAGCAGCACGTCCGGAACCACCATGTCCAGGAACGGTTTCATGCTCGCCCGCGAGAACTGCAGCGCCTCCGCGGTGTCCGTGGGCATGCCGCTGCGGGTCAGCCAGTCGCGGTCCGCTGTGGACGAAAGCGTCTCGGAGAACCGGACCGGCAGGGTCTCCACCTCGGCGGGGTGCATCGCGACCCACGCACCGGACTCCTCACGGATCCGCCCGGAAAGCCCGTGGTGATCGGCGTGCACGTGGGTGACCACCACACCGGCCACATCGGACACCGACGCTCCGATCACGCCCAGGCCCGCGGTCAGCGCGTCGTAGGTCTCCGGCGCGAACCAGCCCGGGTCGACGACCAGCAGCCCGTCCGAGCCCTCGGAGATGTAACTGATCGTGTACCGCAAGGGGTTGTGCGGGATCGGCACGGGCACCGACCACAGGCCCGCCCGGACCTGCTCGACGGGCGGGGTCTCCTTGCGTTTCCACGCCTCCCACTGGGTGAGGGCGCTGGGCTCGGCCGGGGTGGTGCTCATCAGACGATCTCCGCGAGGGCCCGCAGCGTGCCCACGTCGGTGTTCACCAACAGGGACGTGACGACGCTCTCCCGCCAGGCGGACAGCTCGTCCCGGATCTTGGCCAGTGGTCCGACCAGCGCGATGTCCTCGACCATCGCGGTCGGCACGGCGGCCATCGCCTCGGTCTTGTGCCCGTCCAGGTACAGCTCCTGGATCTTGACGCAGTCGGCCTCGTAGCCCAGCCGGACGAACACGTCGAAGTGGAAGTTCGCGCCCTTGGCACCCATCCCGCCGATGTACAGCGCGAGCATCGGGCGGACCCAGTCGGCGGCCTTCTCCACGTCGTCGTTCACGATGACCGGCAGGAACGCCGGGATCTCGAAGGTGTCGAAGGTCCGGCGCGCTCCTTCGCGAGCGAACCCCTCCTGCAGCGCGGCCTTGTAGAAGTCGTTGCTGCGCGGGGAGAAGAACATCGGCAGCCAGCCGTCGGCGATCTCCGCGGCCAGCGCCACGTTCTTGGGTCCCTCGGCGGCCAGGAAGATCGGGATGTCCGTCCTCAGTGGATGCACTGTGGACTTCAGCGGCTTACCCAGCCCGGTGCCGCCCTGGTACGGCAGCTGGAAGAACTGGCCGTCGTACTGGACCCGTTCGCGCGCAACGACTTTGCGCACGATGTCGATGTACTCGCGGGTGCGCGCGAGCGGTTTGGGATAGGCCTGGCCGTACCAGCCCTCGACCACCTGCGGGCCGGACGCGCCGATGCCCAGCACGAACCGGCCGCCGGACAGGTGGTCCAGGGTGAGCGCGGCCATCGCGGTCGCGGTCGGCGTGCGCGCGGACATCTGCAGGATGTTCGTGCCCAGCCGGACCGTGCGCGTGCTGGAGCCCCACCAGGCCAGCGGCGTCAGGCAGTCCGACCCGTACGCCTCGGCCGCCCAGATCGAGTCGAGACCCAGCCGTTCGGCCTCGGCGATGGCCTCCTGCACGCCCTCGGGCGGGCCGGCCGACCAGTAGCCGGTGTGGAATCCGAGCTTCACGCGCGCCTCCCATACTCAATTTCTTGAGTAATCATATCCTTGAGTACCCTGGCCACAAGAGACGGGAGACACATGGCTCTTCGGCACGCCCTGCTGGCAGCGCTGCTGGACCGCGAGCTGAGCGGGTACCAGCTGACCAAGCTGTTCGACCTCGGGGTGTCGTCGTTCTGGCACGCCGCGTCCCAGCAGCTCTACGTCGAGCTGGCCAAACTCGAGGCGGACGGCCTGCTCACCGGCCACGAGGTGGTCCAGCAGGGCCGCCCCAACAAACGCGTGTTCGCCCTCACCGACGCCGGCCTGGACGAACTGACCCGCTTCACCCTCGCGCCCACCAAACCGACCTCCATCCGCGACGACCTCCTGGTCAAGGCCTATGGAGCGCTCGCGGCCGACCCCGAGAAACTCGCCCAGCAACTCGACCAGCGCGCGGCCCAGTCCAAGGCCAAAGCCGACTACCTCGACGAACAACTGGCCAAACTCCGCAACGGCCACCCCGAGGAAACGTATTTGCAGACCGCCGAGAACATCGGCCCGTACCTCGCCGGGACGCGGGGCCGGATGTACGAACGCGAGCAGGAGGCCTGGTGCACCTGGGCCGCCGCAGTCCTCCGAGCCCGCGCCTGACTTCCTCGTGCTCAGCCGGTGACACCTGGATAGCGCGCCCAATCCGGGCACGCCGACAACCGCCGACGATGCCCGGACCGAGCTGTATCCGTACTGCGATCTCCCTGGTTAACAGGTGGCGTCGGCCTGGCGGCCCGGCTTGCGGGCGGGCAGGGTGCCGGCAGCCAGGAATGCGGCGATTGTGCCGTCGATGCAAGCGTTTCCGGTCAGTGCGTTGGCGAAGGAGATGCCGCCGGGGACGGTGACCAACGCGGAGTTGGGGAAGCGGGAGCGGACTTCGAGGCTGCTGTCGACGGAGGCGACGACGTTCAGGGATTCGGTGACCAGGAGGGTGCTTGCCGGGCCGCCAACTGCAGCCGGGGTGCCGGGTTTGGCGTGCCAGTAGAGGCAGGGGGCGGTGAACCAGGTGTTGCCCCAGGCGGTGTCGCGGGCTTGGGGGAAGACCGACCAGGTGTCCGCGCGCCACTGGTTCCATGAGGTGGGCCAGGGGGTGTCGGTGCAGATCTGGGCGAGGAGGGTGCCGTAGGTGTTGTCGCCGCCGAAGAGGTAGAACTGGCTGAACAGGGCGCGGAGCGTGGCGCCGTCACCGTTGTGCACCCAGTTGCTGAACGCGCCGCCGAGCAGTTCCCAGGTCTGCCGGGTGAAGGCGGTGAACAGGAACAGGTCGATCCACTCGCTGTAGCCGATCACGCCGTCCGCCGGCTGCAGCGAGACCTTGCGCAGCTGGTCGTACCAGACCTGTTGCACCGCAGCCTTTGTGTTGCCCAGGTGGTACACGGAGTCCTGCGAGGCAAGGAAGTCGAACCACAGCTCCAGGTCGCGCTGCATCGGCTGGTCCTGGTCGAGGTTCCCGGCCTGGTACCAGATGCGGGCCGGGTCGATGGCGGTGTCGAGGACCATCCGCTGCACCCGCGAGGAGTACCGGGATGCGTAGACCTCGGCGGTGTATGTGCCGTAGGCCTGGGCGAACAGGCTCACCCGGTCGGCGCCCACGGCGGCCCGGAGGAGGTCCATGTCCGCGGCGGTGTCCACGGTCTTCATGTGCTCCAACAGTTGCGGCTGGTTGGCCGCGCAGGCGTCGGCGTAGTTCTTGACGCGAGCCGTCCACTGCGGCTCGGTGATCGGCGTCGCGATGTAGGAGGGCCGGTTGAACGCGAAGTGGTCGGGCGGCGTGCAGGCCAGTGCGGGCACGCTCGGGGTCTGACCGCGGCGGGTGAACCCGACCCAGTCGAACGCGTCCCCGCCGGCCATCCGCGCGCCCAGCAGCGACGATTGGTAGCCGCTGCCGGTGTACGGGTCCGCAACCGCGATCACGGTTCCCTTGGACACCGCGGTCTTGTGCTGAACCCGGGACACCGCAAGGGTTATCGTCCGGCTCGATGGGTTGGCCGGATCCATCGGGACATCGAGTGTCCCGCACTGCGCGCCACCCGCGGCCAGCACCTGGTCCGAACACGGCCCCCACGCGATGATGGGGGCCGTGGTGGCTTCGGCGGGAACAGTCAACAACGAGAACGCCAAGGTCGTGGCGACCAGAAGCTTCATGCCGCCAATGTTGATCAATTCAGCCGACCCAAAGCACGTGCTCTTCGCGAAAAGCTCTACAACGCTGCCCTTTCACACTCGAAACCGGCCTGCGCCCGGATTCCCTGGAATACGGCCGGTTTTCGCCAGCACCGCCGTCAGCGCAGTCCCGCCAACGTCCGTGCCCCGCCCGGATCACTGTCCACACTGGCCGGTACGAGCGCGATCTCGGCGACACCCGCCGCCTCGTACTCGGCGATCCGCGCCCGGATCTCGCCGGCACTGCCGAGCAGGCACACGGTCTTGACCAGTTCGACCGGCACGGCGTCCAGCAGTGCCCGCGGATGCGGCCCGGTCCGCGCGAACTCCACCACGGAGCCGAACCCCGCCTCGGCGAACATCTCGCCGTACCCGGGCGCGGCCAGGTAAGGCACTACACCGCGGCGAAGCTGCTCGATCGCGTCCGGAGCCGGATCCACCGCCGTCGCCAGCCACGCCGCAACAGGACCCAGCGACTCCGACCGGAACTGCGACACCAAAGCCCCGGCCGAAGCGGGTGTCAACAGGTTGAGCACCAACCGATCCCCATACAAGGCCGCGGTCTTCACCGCAGCAGGCCCGAAAGCCGCGATGGTCAGCGAGGACTTGGGCGGGGTCAACCGGAGCCGGTACCCGCTGCTGCTCACCACGGTCCCGGCGAAGTCGGACTTCTCCCCGGCGAGCAACTGCCGCAACACGACCGCCGACTCCTGCAAGGCCCGGCCCGCGCGGCTGCGATCCCGGCCGTGCCAGGCGGAGACCACCACTGGACTGGACGTTCCGATGGCCACATCCACCCGCCGCCCGGTCAGATCGGCCACGGAGGCCGCCCCGCGCGCGATGCTCATCGGATCGCGGACCGAAACGGCCAGCGGCCCAACGGTCAACCCGATCTGAGACGTCCGCAACCCCACGGCCGTCGCCAAAGCGAAGGCGTCATAGGTCGCCATCTCGCCCAGCCACAGCTCCGGGTAGCCCAGACGGTCCGCGTGGATGGCGGTGGCCAAGGCCTCCTCCGGCGGACGGTCCTGCCAATATCCCAAGGACACCGAGAGTTTCATGAGCGCAGCTGGTCCATCCTCACCCAGGTGGCGTGGAACCCGACAGGGACTCGTTGCGGGAGCAGGACTCTGGCGACCGGCCCGGCCGAGACGTCGGCCGCGTAGAAGATCCCGGCCTCGGACCGGCCTTCGCGTTCGTCGGTGATGAAGCTGACCAGATACCCGTCGGTCTCGTCGCGCGATCCGTCGCGGGGCGCGAACGGCGCCTCGGAACCCCACCGGCCCGGGCCGAACTCGTGCGTGACCTTCTCGCCGGTACTGGAGTCGTAGCGCACCAACGCGTCGAACAGCAGAGTGTCGTCATTGGACAGACGCATGTTGTAGGAGAACCGGTGCGGGCGGCTGACGATCCGCGAGTCCACGCTGGGGAACTCGATGTTCGCGTCGTCCAGCGAGCCCTCGACGGTCTCGCCGGTGCGCAGGTTGAACCGGTAGCGGTAGAGGTGCGCGTCGAGCCGCAGGTACGCGAGCATGGCCGCGAGCGGCGATCTGGTCCTGGGCACGTGACTGGGGTTCTTCACCCGGCACACATCCATGATGATCTCGTCGCCCTCCTCCCACGAGTTCACCACATGGTAGATGTAGCAGGGCTTCGCCTCGAACCACCGAACATCCGTGCCATAGCGCGGAATCACGCCGAACCGGGACGGCAGCGAACGGTCGAAGGAGATCCGGTACTTGCCCGCGCGCCGGGCGTCCTGGTCCTGCAGCAACGGCAGGTCCATCAACACCGCGTAGCCGGCCGTCAACGCCATGTCATGCGGCAGCCGGGGACCTGGCAGGGCGACGTCGGTGACGTGCCGGACCGTCCCTTCCGGACTGATCACGCCGTAACGCATGTACGGCGGCTGCGGGCCGTAGTCGAACCAGAACAGCTCGCCGGTGGCCTCGTCCACCTTCGGGTGCGCCATCATGTCCCCGGCCAGCGTGCCGAGGAAGTCCTCCGCGCCAATGGTCTCCAGGGACAACGGGTCCAGCGCGTAGGGCGAGCCGCAGAGGTACCAGGTCGCCAGCACCTTGCCGCGGTGGAAGATCACGTCGGTGTTGGCGCTGTCCTTCAGCCCGAGGCCGTGGGTGTTGCCGAACGGGTTCCCGGCCGGGTTCTCCATCACGCCGGTCCACAGCGCCCGGCCGGCCGCGGATTCCGCCTTAAACGCTTTAGTCCTCACGAACCTGTTGCGGTATCTGGCTTTGCCGTTCTCGAAGTGCATCGCGTGCACCATGCCGTCACCGTCGAACCAGTGATACCGTCCGTCCGCGGGGAACTGGCGGTTCGGCCCGTTGCGCAGGTACACACCGTTGAGGTCACGGGGGATCTCGCCGACGACCTCGAGCTCGCCGGTGGTGATCTCCTCGGACACCGGGGCGTACACGCCGAGCAGGTAAGGGTTGTCCGTGCTGAGGTCATGGGCGACCGCAACCGGCTGTTCGACGTGCGTCATGACAAACCAAGCTATGATAGTCGAAGTCAGGTGTCAACGGTATCCACGGCTGTGAACGGATAAGGTGCACCCGTGCAACCCAGCGCGATCGGACAGGCGCTGCTCGCCATCGGCGACCAGTGGACGCTGCTGATCTTGCAGCGCGCCTTCCTCAAGCACACCAGGCGGTTCGCCGACTGGCGCGACGAGCTGGGGATGTCCGAGTCGGTGCTGGCCGGGCGGCTCAAGGAGATGGTGGCCGGCAACCTGTTGGAACCGGTGCCCTACCGCAACGGCCGCACGCGCCTGGAGTACCGGCTGACGCCCAAGGCCATCGACCTGTGGCCGCTGCTGGTGTCCATCTGGTCGTGGGAACGCAGCTGGGTGCAGCGCCCGCATCCCTTGCCGGAGCTGGTCCACGCCGGCTGTGGCCGGCCCGCCGACGTCGAACTGGGTTGTATGCACTGTGGAAAGGCGCCGGTGGCCGCGCGGGACACGGTGATGACCCGCCAGGAGAACACCACTTTCGGCCACGTCAGCAGCCCTCGCCTGCACCGCAAGACCGTGCGCGAGGTGCGCGACGACGCACTGTCCTACCTGCCCGACACCATGGAGATCCTCGGCGACCGGTGGAGCACGTGGGTGCTGGCGGCGGCTTTCAATCGCTACCGGCGGTTCTCCGAGTTCGAGCTGAAGCTCAAGCCGCCGCCGTCCATCCTGTCCGACCGGCTGCGCCGGTTCACCGAGCTGGATGTGTTCTGCCAGAAGGCCGGCGAGTACCGGCTGACCACGAAGGGCCAGGCGTTCTTCGGCGTGTACGCGTTCCTGGTGGACTGGGGGCAGCGCTGGTACTCCGGGCCGCCCGGGTCGGACATCGCCATCAACCACACCGCCTGCGCCAACGTGATGACGCCCTACCTGCGCTGCACCTCGTGTCACGAACCGGTCTCGCGCACCGGGATCCGCTGGAACTTCGGCTAGGTTCCCGCCATGGGACTGCACCCCGCCGACCGGGTCGCCGACTACACCGCACGCGGCTGGTGGCGCGCGGACACCATCGACTCGTTGCTGCGGGCGCGGACGGCCGAGCGGCCGGACCGGCTGGCAATAGTTGACGCACTCAACAAACCAACGTTCTCCGACCTGCCGGTGCGAAGGCTGACCTTCGCCGAGCTGGGCGCCGAGGTGGACCGGATCGCCGCCGCCCTGCAGCGGCGCGGAATCCGGCCGGGCGACGTGGTCGGCATCCAGATGCCCAACAGCGTCGAGCTGGTCGCGAGCCTGCTGGCGGTGGTCCGGATCGGCGCGATCGCCTCTCCCCTGCCGGTTCAGTACCGCGAACACGAGCTGAGCCTGTTGCCCAAGCTGGCGAACTTCAAGGCCATCGTGACGGCGTTCAGCGACCGGCTGAGCGACCACGACATGACGGTATTCGGCTTCGGCGAGGTCCCGCAAGGCGTTGTGGCGCTGGACAACGAGCCACCCGCCGAGCCCGAGCCGCACACGATCGACCCGAACGACTGCGTGACGATCTGCTGGACCTCGGGCACCGAGTCGACGCCGAAAGGCGTGCCGCGCACGCACTACGACTGGCTCGCGATCGCCGAACCCTGCGCCCAGGCGCCGGAACTGACCGCGGACGACGTGCTGCTGAACCCGTTCCCGGTGATCAACATGGCCGCGCTCGGCGGCACGCTGATCCCGTGGCTGCGCACCGGATGCGTGTTCGCCCTGCACC
>CBIMJO010000042.1:0-17582 GCA_966244135.1 uncultured Actinocrispum sp.
AGGGCCTCGAGGTTGGCGATGGTCCCGCTGCTGGTCAGGTGGCCCAGGTGGGTGCCGAAGCCGAACATCGCGGCCAGCTGGGCGACCACCTCGCGTTCCATCTTGGCGGTGGCCGGACCGCCGTCGAGGGCGTGGTTGTTGGGGTTGTTCAGCATCGTGGCCAGGTAGCCGACGACCGCGGCCGGGTGCGGCGGTTTCTGCATCTGCCCGGCGTAGCGCGGGTGGAAGTACGGGTTGTCGCCGGCCAGCCGGTCGGTCAGCTCGGCGAACGCCTCCGCGAACTTGCCGTCCTCGACGTGCAGCACCGGATGTGCCTGGTACTCGCCGAAACCGCCGGCCCAGGTGCCGAACGCGGTGGTGGCGTTGCCCAGCCAGGTCCGCAGGTCCATCAGTTCTTCCTTCCGCGCAGCTCCCAGTCGCCGCCCAGGGCGGTCGACCGGACCTCGTCCGACTCGGTCGGCTGGGCGCCGACATCCGTGCGCACCGGGGCGCCGGTCACGATGTGGTTGGTGAGCCGTCCCAGGCCGTCGACCTCGACTTCGACGGTGTCGCCGGGCTGGACCGGCCTGGAGTTGGCCGGGGTCCCGGACAGCAGGACATCCCCGGGGTTCAGCGTGATCAGCCGGGCGATGTCGGCGACGAGGTAGTGCATGTCCCACTGCATCTCGTCGGTCGATCCATTTTGGACCGGCTCGCCGTTGACGTAGGTCCGGATGCCCTTGCCGTGGAAGTCCCAGCCGGTGACCAGGCCGGGCCCAAGCGGGCAGAACGTGTCGGACCCCTTGACCCGCAGCATCGACCCGGCATCGGTGTCGCGGAAGTCGTGCAGGCCGAAGTCGTTCGCGACCGTGTAGCCCGCGATGTAGCCGCCTGCCTCGGCGGGCGAGATGCTCCGGCAGGTCCGCCCGATGACGATGGCGATCTCGCCCTCGTAGTTCAGGTACTTGCAGCCCTCCGGGCGGATCACCTTGCCGCCGTGGGAGTTCAGCGCGGAGGTCGGCTTGTGGAAGTAGGTCGGCGCGGGCGGGAGCTTGGTCATGAACTCGTCCACCCGGCTGCGGTGGTTCAGGTGCACGGCGATGATCTTGCTGGGCTCGACCGGCGGCAGGTGGGTCGCGGTGTTCGCCGCGACGCGCCTGCCGTCTCCGGCAACGAGGTCGTCGCCGTCGCGGGTGACGGTGACGATGGCGCCGTCGAGCAGGATTCGTCGGGTCTCGCTCATGTCCATCCTTGGGCCGGGCGGTCGAACCAGAGGTGCACCTGGCCGGTGCCGATCGCGTTCTCGTAGTCGCCGTACTGGCGGCCGGGCGCGGTGCACCGCTCCTCGCCGAGCGCGCCGATCATCATCAGGTAGTGGCCGAACTTGGCCTCGGGCTTGACTTTCAGGAACTCCGGCATGGTCCGGAGCACTGCGGCGTGGTCGCCCTGTTTGAACCAGTCGATGCGGTCCGCGTCGGCCGCCCGCGCCTGGGAGCTGAAGATGTGCTTGGGATCGCTGGCCTCGTGCGAGCGGAGTTCGCGCAGCGGCCAGAAGGTGTGCGACAGCGCGCCGGACGCGATGAGCAGGACCTTCCGGTCCGCGTCCCGGATGCCGTCGCCGAGCGCGCGACCCAGGCGCAGGAAGTCCTCGGTGTCCGCGGTCTGGCACACCCCGATGGACACCCAGCGCTTTCCCGGCACGCCAAGGTAGGTCCAGAGGTTCAGGGTGGCGTAGAAGATCGGCAGGTGCTCGTCGTCGATCGGGGTGATCCAGGTCCGGTGGGTCTCCTGGTGGCTCGCGATGGCCTGTGCCAGTTCGGGGTCGCCGTCGAAGTCGTAGGGCATCCGGCACATCCCGCGGGGGAGTTCCTCCGATGTGTACAGTCCCGCGCGGTGTTCATGGGCCGTGACAACGAACTCGACCGTGGTCGCCCAGTGTGAGTCGAGCACGACGACGGTGTCGTAGTCGAGCGTGTCGAAGACCTCGGCGCGGAGCTGCTTGAGCCCGGTGACGAGGGAGATCTCCTTGCCCTCGTTGAGATCCAGGCGGTCTTCATGCGGCAGGACGATGGTGGGGACGTGGGACAGCAGACCCGCTCCGACGACTTCACCCATGAGGACCCACCGTATTCTTGACGTCACAGTAGAAGTCGAAGCTCCAGGTGCCGCCTTCACGGCCGATCCCGGACTGCCGTGACCCGCCGAACGGCGCCCGCAGGTCGCGGACGAAGAAGCAGTTCACCCACACCGTCCCGGCGACCAGCTGGACCGAGACCCGTTGGGCCCGTTCGGGATCCGTGGTGACCACGACCGCAGCCAGCCCGAACCTGGTGTCGTTGGCCATCGTCACGGCCTGGTCCTCATTGGCGAAGGTCTGCAGGGTGAGGACCGGCCCGAAGACCTCCTCGGTCACGATTTCCGAGTCTGGGGTGACGTCCGTGAACAAGGTCGGAAGGTAGTACAGGCCGCCGAGATCGGTGTTCGGGCCGCCGCCCGTCAAAGTCCTCGCTCCGGCGGCTTGCGCGCGATGGACGAACCCGTCGATCCGGGCAAAGTGGTCCGGGTGGATCTGCGGGCCGATATCGGTCGTCTCGTCCCGGGGGTCGCCCTGCTTCAGCGCGGCGATCCGGTCCAGGAGCCTCGCGGTGAACTCGTCGGCGAGGCTTTCCTCGACCAGCAAACGGGTTGCGGCCAGGCAGACCTGACCGGCGTTGTCGTACTGCCCGACCGCCAGGTCGACGGCCAGCTCCAAGTCGGCGTCCGCGAACACGATCAGCGGCGACTTCCCGCCCAGCTCGAAACTCGCCGGTGTCAGGTTCGGCGCGGCCGCGGCGGCGATGTGCCTGGCGGTGGGCACCGATCCGGTGAAGCTGATCCGCCGCACATCCGGGTGCGCGACCAGCGGCGCCCCGACCTCCTCGCCGTAGCCCTGAACCACATTCAAGACACCGTCAGGCAGTCCAGCCTCGGCCGCGATGTCACACAGCAGTGAAGAGGTCATCGGCGACCACTCCGCGGGTTTCAGCACGACCGTGTTGCCTGCGGCCAAAGCCGGTGCGACCTTCCAGGTGGCCAGCATCAGCGGGGCGTTCCAGGGCGTGATCAGTGCGCACACGCCGGCCGGGTCCCAGCTCACGTGGTTGGTGAACGTACGGGTGTCGAAGTCGGGGTGGTGCAGCTCGCCGACCAGGTAGTCGGCGAAGAACCGGAAGTTGTGCGCCACCCTGGGCATCACACCCCGGCGATGGGACCGGATCAGGGCGCCGTTGTCGGATGTCTCCACTTGGGACAGTTCTTCGATCCGCTTCTCGACGCCGTCCGCGATGGCGTGCAACACGGCCGCGCGTTCCTCACGGCTGGTCTTGGCCCACCGCGGGAACGCCGACTTCGCCGCCCGGACAGCGGCGTCGGCTTCCGCCGCGCCGCCCCGGGCCACGTCGGCCACTGGGGCGCCGTCGATGGGGGAGTGGTCGGTGAAAGCGGACTTCGAGGCGACCCGGCGGCCGCCGATCCAGTGCTCGATCATCGCAGGGCCGCCCGCCGCTCCTCGCCGTGATCCTCCACTTGCGACACGACCTTGCGCAGCAAGGCGGCCAGGGTCCTGGCTTCCGACGTGGTCAGTTTCTCGGTCACGAAGGCCTCTTCCGCGTTGAAGGCAGGGAACAGCGTCCGCATGAGTTCCTCGCCCTTGTCGGTCAGGGAGATCAGCACGAGCCGGCCGTCCGTGGCGTGCTTGGTGCGCAGGGCAAGTCCTCGCGCCTCCAGGGTTTTCACGACGCCGGTCAGCGTTCCCTTGGTGATCCCGGCTTCCTTGGCGACGTACCGGGTTTCCATCTCGCCCCAGATCCAGACCACCCACAGCACCACGAACGCGGTCCAGGTCAGGTCCGGCCCGCGCAGCACGGAGTTCTCGAAGTGCAGCCGGACGGCCGCGGCCGCGCGGTGGATGTTCGCCGCGGCCTGCATCTGCTCCCACCGCAGCGGCAGGCCGCCGAGCTTGGCCTCGACCGCCTTCTCGGTGTCCTCAAGGGAGTGGTGGCCGGTCATCGCGTTTGTCCCGATGTCAGCAGGGTGCCCGCGTCCCAGCGCACCCCGACCTGCCGGTAGTAGCCGTCGATGATCTCGTGCACTTCCAACGCCGCCAGCTCCTCGGTCGGCGCCTCTAACAGTGTTAGAGAAGCGTCGCCGCGCCAGGCCGGACCGGCTTCGAAGGACGACGCTCCACTTTGGATCAGTTCGTCCAGGGCGAGGCCGGTGCCGTCGATGGACTCCACCCAACGGTTGTGCGCCATCGGATGGGCGTTGACGAACCCGTTGGTCTCACTCGGCTCCCGCAGCGTGACCACGGCTTCGGCGAGCCGCCGGTCGGCGGCGGCGAGAGTCGCGCCGAACCGCGCGCCGGCCTCGATGCGCGGCGCGGGACCGTACGGGTGCGGCCGGGTCTGGTGGATCGAGCCGAGCTTCTTGGGGTAGCCCTGGTGCAGGCCGCGCGCGATCGCGAAGTCCTTGTCCACCCAGATGTACACGCACCGGGAGAACGGCCTTCCCTGGTAGCGGCAGCGAACGACGACGAAGCACTCCTTGTACTGCGCCCGGACCGGGTCGAGGAGCTCCTCGCGCGAGGACCCGCAGGACTGCCAGTCCGCCCAGATCAGCGCGACCGCGCCGGGGTCGTCGTCGGCGGGCTCCAACGGCGGCGGCAGCAGTTCGGCGACCCGGGCCGGGTCCGTGCGGTACTCGACGGTGAGCAGGTCGCCGGAGTAGAACCACGGCGGCTCCGGCACCAGCGCGGACCGGCCGGTAGCGGATTTCGGGTACGAGAACCCTCGCATGAGCCACCTCCGGGCGGTATCGTTTGGGTCCAAACAATAGGGAGGTCCGGTGGCTGGTGGCAAGGTCGACCTTGACGCGATCGAGCTGGTCCGGGTGCTCTGGAGCGACCTGCACGGCGTCGCCCGGGGCAAGGATGTGCTGCCCCAGGCGTTCGGCAAGCTCACCGAGCGGGGCATCTCGTTCGCCCGCGCGTCCCTGCTGACCGACCTCGGCGCGAACCCGGTCGAGGGCCCGGAGAGCACCGGCAGCGGCTGGCCGGACGCCGCCGCCCGGCCCGACGTGTCCACCGGGATCAGGATCGGCGACATGCTGGTCTGCGTCGCGGACGTCGACGACCCGGACCTGTCCTCCCGGTCGGTGCTGCGCGCCCAGCTCGACCAGGTCGACGGCACCCCGATCGCCGGCCCCGAGCTGGAGTTCTCCCTGCTCCGGCCGGATCCGTGGCGGCTCTACGTGGAACGGGACACCGCCGGGTACGTCGTCGGCACGGCCAACGACCCCGAGGGCATGCTTCCGTTGCTACTGCGGACACTTGCCCCGCTCGGCGCGTACGCGGGCAACCAGGAGTTCGGCGGCGGCCAGTTCGAGATCAACCTGGACCACACGCCCGCGCTGGCCGCGGCGGACCACGCGTTCCTGATGAAGCACCTGGTCAAGGAGGTCGCGGCGGGCAAGGGCCTGCGGGCCACGTTCATGGGCCGGCCGCTCGACGGCAAGGCCGGCAACGGCCTGCACCTGCACCTGTCCCTCCGGGGTGACAACGGTGTCAACCTGTTCGACGACCCGTCGGCCCCGCACGGGCTGAGCACGCGCGCACTGTCCTTTGTGGCCGGTGTACTGGCGCACGCACCCGCGTTGTCGGCGATCCTCAACCCCACGGTCAACGCGTACAAGCGCCTCGGCTTCGGTCTCGCGCCGATCTCCGCCTACTGGGGCTTGGACAACCGGGCCGCGTACGTGCGGATCCCGCCCGGCCGCGGCGAAAGCGCCCGGATCGAGGTACGGATCGGCGACGGCGCGGCCAATCCGTACCTCGCCCTGGCGGCACTGCTGGCCGCGGGCGCAGACGGCGTTGACTGCGCGATGTTCCCGCCGGAGCCCGTGACCACGGACAACCCCGCGGGCGGCCCGCCGCTGCCGTCGTCCCTCGGCGCCGCGCTGGACGCGTTGGAACAGGACAAGGTCCTTGTCGACCGGCTGGGCAGCGGGTTCGTCGAGGCGTACCTCCGGCTCAAGCGCCAGGAGCTGGACCGGTTCCTGAAAGCGGTGACCGACTGGGAATTCCGGGAATATTCGTGGCTGCTATAAGGCCCGGCTGTTAGACCGACCACTGCGGGCAGGCCGCGGTGAGAATGTCCCCGGGGAGCGGGAGTCCCAGCTCGTCCAGAAGATCCGTCACTCGCCGCGCATACATCACCAAGCGGCCCGCACCACCCAGGACATGTTCAGCGCTGTGCTCATAACCGCGCAGCATGTACAGGCAGCTCACCACACCGGTCGCGATGGCGTAGGCGGCGTTGGTCAAGCCCAGCTCGGCACGGCGGCGGATTTCCGCCAGATACGGCTCCAGCGCCTTGTCGACGAGGTACGCGCACGCGTCGTCCGGGTCGCAGACACCGACATCCGGTGCGTCCATGTCGGAGAAGTCGTAGCCGGTCAGGGTTTCCACCAGCCGGTCGCGCACCTCCTCGCGGGACGGCGCCGAGAGCAGCGACGTGGCGGCCCACTCCGCCTCCGCCGCCAGCTCCGGGTGGGCCCGCAGCAAGGTGGCCAGGACCTGGGCCTGTTCCCCGGTCCGTAGCGCGTCAAGGGCGGTAGCTGCCTGCACAGGCACGAGTTTTCCTTCCGGCTAACGATGAACTGGTGTGCTCACATTGAGCCACCTGAAGTTACCCGCTGAGAAGTGCCGGAAGACCTACTCCATTCGGGTTCTACAACCAGCCTATGCGGCCGGACAGCGCATTTTCCATCGGTGACGCCGCGCTTCGCGGACCCACCCGGTCCAGCACCGATGCCCATTCCAGGATGATTGTCGCCACGGTTTCGGCTTCGCGTTCCTGCCGGGAATCATAGGATGTCCGGCGCAATGCGCGGCGGACCGCGTCCGGGGCGAGATCGGGATACTGCGCACGCAACGTGTCCGGCTCCAGGCCGGGCGGCGGCTCGTCGCCGCCCTCGTCGCGGTGACCGGCCAGCAGGTGCCCCAGCTCGTGCAGGATGATGTGATCCTGGTGGGACTTCGAGGTCTCCCGCTGGTACAGGATGTAGTCGGCGTCCCGCGCGGTGATCCACAGGCCGAACGGCCCGGGCACCGGGATCGGGTGGCTCACCAGGGTGATCGGCCGGTCGCGCTGCTCACCGACCCGGCGGCAGAGTTCCGCCACATCCAGCGGTGGCCGGATGTCCAGGTCGCGCAACAACCTGCGGCACCGTTTGCGCAGCTCGCGTTCGCTCACAGCTCCAGCGCGCCCCGTTTCGCCTGCTCCAGCTGGTACACCACGTCCAGCAGATCCATCACCTGCTTGCGCCCCTTGGCCGAGAGCTCACCGGCCCGCATGGCCATCAGCTGCACGTCGCTGCTGCCGGCCAGCTCGGTCAGCCGGTCCTGCTCGGCGCGCAGCATCGAGAGCTGCTCGTTCACCCGGCCGGTGACGTCGTCGTCGAAGAAGTACGCCGCCGGTACGCCGAAAAAGTCGGCGAGCGCCTGAACGTGCCGCAGCGTGGGGTTGTCTTTCTTGGCTTTTCGCAGTTGCCAGATATAGCTCTGCGAGATGGTGACACCCTTCGCGCAGATCGACGCGGCGACCTGTTCATTGCTGTACTCATGACCACTGCGCGGCCGGACATGGGCGAACAGGTGGTTGAGCTTGTCCGCTAAGCGGTTGCTCACCTGGTCGGACATCCCGCTGACTCCAAACCATTTCGTCGACACTGGCGCGACTCCTACGAAAGGGTAGGGCGCCGACGGCGTTTACACCAGTCGGTAGTGACACAATCCTGCCATGCTGCGAATCGGAGTTCTCGGCGCGGCCAGGATCGCGCCGCCCGCCCTGATCAAGCCGGCGCGATCGGCCGCGGATGTCACTGTCAGTGCTGTCGCCGCGCGGGACCGCGTGCGGGCGCAGGCGTTCGCGGCGAAACACGGCATTCCGGGCGTTTACGGCTCGTACGAGGAGCTGCTCGCGGATCCGGACATCGACGCGGTGTACAACCCATTGCCCAATGGCTTGCACGGCCGCTGGACACTGTCCGCTTTGGACGCCGGCAAACACGTGTTGTGCGAGAAGCCTTTCACCGCGAACGCCGAGGAGGCCGCGAAGGTGGCGGACGCGGCGAAAGAGTCCGGGCTCGTCGTGATGGAGGCGTTCCACTACCGCTACCACCCGTTGTTCCAGCGTGCGGTGGAGATCGTGCGCGGCGGCGAGCTGGGCACGGTGCGGCACATCGAGACCGCGCTCAGCTTCCCGCTGCCCAGGTTCTCCGACATCCGGTACAACCTCGCGCTGGCCGGCGGGGCGCAGATGGACGCCGGGTGTTACGCGGTGCACATGGCCCGCTCGCTGGCCGGCGCCGAACCCGAGGTGGTCAGCGCGAAAGCCAAGCTGCACAAGCCGGAAGTGGACCGGGCCATGACCGCCGAGCTGCGGTTTCCCGGCGACGTCAGCGGCCGGGTGAGCTGCTCGATGTGGTCCAGCTCGCTGCTGCGCCTGACCGCCAGGGTGGAGGGCACCGAGGGCTCCCTGCGGATCGTCAACCCCATTGCGCCCCAGGCGTTTCACCGGTTCACGGTGCGGACCGCCGCGGGCAGGCGGACCGAGTCGTTCCCGAAGCGGGCTTCCTACGCGTACCAGTTGGACGCCTTCGCCGCGGCCGTGCTGCGTGGTGAGCCGACGCTGACGCCGCCCTCGGAGTCGATCGCGAACATGGCCGTGATCGACGCGATCTACACCGCCGCCGGGCTCTCACCGCGGTCACCCGCGGCCTGATCCGGTCCGGGTCCGGCCTCGGGTTCGGGTTCGGAGGGCAGGACCGGGACGTCCACCGGGCGCCCGGCCTCCCGCCGGCCGATAGGGCGGGCACCGGTCATCCGGCAGGCCAGGTCGGCGAACCGGTCGGCGAGCGCGGCCCTGGTCAGCCGCCCGGCCGGGTTGAACCAGTTGTGCACCCCGTTGCACATCTCCATGATCGCCAGCCGGGTGGTGGTCAGGTCGGTGATGTCGAAGTCGCCGCCGGCCCTGCCCTTGCTGAGCACCTCGCGGAACAGGCCCTCGTAGGCATCGCGCATGGCCATGATCTCGGTGTGGTTGGCGCCGGTCAGCGAACGCACCTCGTGATCGGTCACGCGGCTGGTCAACGGGTTCGCGGACTCCATCGCGACGTGCGCGCGGACCAGCCGGGCCAGCTGCACCGGCGGGTCGTCGCTGCCCGCGCCGGCCAGCCGCCCCGCCGCCCGCAGCGCCTGCAGGCAGCCGCGCATGATCGACGCGAGCAGCTCCTCCTTGCCACCCGCGTAGTGGTACAGCGTGGCCGAGTTCAGCCCCGCCGCCCCGCTCAGCTCCCGGATCCCGGTCGCCGCGAACCCCCGCCCGGCGAACAACCGGACCGCGGCCCGCTGGATCACCTCAAGGCTGGCCATACCCCCAGGATAACCCCTTAGACAAGCGTCTGATTACCCCTTGTGCCTCACGTTGGCCCGGGGTGTGTCGCGCGTTGGTCCGGCGGCTGTGGCGGAGCAGGGGGTGAGGCCTGCTCCGCCGTGGCGATGGATCAGCCTTCAGCGGCTAGTTGTCGTGGCCGTGCCGGTAGTTCAGGCCGTAGCCGAACGGGAACAGGGCGGGTTTGCCGTCGCCGACGTTGATCGGCTGCTGGTCGGCGGACTGCATCCAGGTCACCGGGAGCTTGCCGGTGGGGTTGTAGTCGCCGAACAGGACATCGGACACGCCGTTGCCCTCGGTGCCCGGCAGCCAGGCCTCGAGCAGGGCGTTCCAGGACGGCAGCTGGGCCGAGATGTCCAGCGGGCGGCCGGAGACCATGACGACGACCGTGGGGACGCCGGAGGCCTTGAGGTTCGCGAGGGTGTCGAGGTCGGCCTGGTCGAGGCCCATGGTGGTGGGGCGGTCGCCCTTGCCTTCGGCGTAGGGCAGCTCACCGATGACCGCGACGGCGACCTTGTAGCTGCTGTCGATGCCGGTGCCGTTCTTGCTGTAGGTCACCGTGGTCGACGGCTTCACGGCCGCCTGGATGCCCTGCAGGATCGTCGTTCCGGGGGTGACCGGGCCGCTCGTGCCCTGCCAGCCCACGGTCCAGCCGCCGGTCTGGTTGCCGATGTCATCGGCGTTCTTGCCGGCCACGAAGATCTTGTTGCCCGACTTGTCCAGGGGCAGCACATCGTTGTCGTTCTTCAGCAGGGTCTGTGACTCGCGGACGGCCTGGCGGGCCAGGTCGCGGTGCTGCCGGCTGCCGATGGTGTTCAGCCACCGGCGGTCGGTCAGCGGCTTCTCGAACAGGCCCAGCTCGAACTTCTTGGTCAGGATCCGGCGGTTGGCGTCGTCGATCCGGGCCATCGAGATGTGCCCGTTGGCGATCTCCGCCTTCATCGTGTCGATGAACTGCTTCCAGGCGAACGGCACCATGATCATGTCGATGCCGGCGTTGATGCCCGCGGTGACCTCCTCGGGGGTGAACCCGGACTTGTCATCGATCTTGTCGATGCCGTTGTAGTCGGAGATGACGAATCCGTCGAAGCCCAGCTCGCCCTTGAGCACGTCGTTGATCAGGTAGCCGTTGGCGTGCATCTTCACGGCGTTCCAGCTGGAGTACGAGATCATCACCGTGCCGACGCCGCGCTTGACCGCGGCCTTGAACGGCGGCAGGTGGATGCTGCGCAGCTCCTGCTCGCTGATCTCGGTGTTGCCCTGGTCCTTGCCGTTGGTCGTGCCGCCGTCGCCGACGTAGTGCTTGGCGGTGGCCAGGATCGAGCTGGGCGCGCCCAGCCACGGGCCCTGGAAGCCGTCGATGATCGTGGTCATCGACGAGGCCAGCTCGGGCACCTCGCCGAACGACTCGTAGGTGCGGCCCCAGCGGTCGTTGCGGGCCACGCACAGGCACGGCGCGAACGTCCAGTCGATGCCGGTGCCGGACACCTCCTCGGCGGTGGCCTTGCCGATCCGGCGGGCCAGCTCCGGGTCGCGGGTGGCGCCCAGGCCGATGTTGTGCGGGAAGACGGTGGCGCCCTTGACGCCGTTGTGGCCGTGCACCGCGTCCACGCCGTAGATCAGCGGGATCTGCAGCGGCGACTTCATGGCCGCGTTCTGGAAGGTGTCGTACATGTCGGCCCAGCTCACCGGCGTGTTCGGGGTGGGCTGCGAGCTGCCCCCGGACAGCAGCGAGCCGATCCGGTAGGTGGCCAGGTCGGTCAGGTCGGTGATACCCAGGCGTTCGGGCTGGATCATCTGGCCGAGCTTGTCGTCCAGGGACATCCGGGACATCAGGTCGTTGACCCGGACTCGCACCGGCAGCCACGCGTCCTTGTACGCGGGACCGTGGCTTGCCAGGGCAGGTGGGGTGGTGCTGACGACGGTGCTGACAACCAAAGCCCCGGCTGACAGCCCGAGCGTCAGTGTGCGTCGAACCCGCATTTCGCGGTTCCTCCTAGCGGCGGCGGAAACACCGATAGTTACTTCGAAACGTAAATTAACGGACCTCCCGGACATGGTCCAGACCTCACCGGGTGGAGTCGCCGCTGTTCACGGACGCGAACCGGCGGACTGTCCACAACAGATTGTCAGGAAGCTGTTAGGACCAGGGGTGGTCTGCTGAATGGCCCTATAGTCGCTGGCATGTGCGCTCATGTGGTGCTCGCCGAGGACGACCACAAACAGGCCGAGCTGGTCCGCCGGTACCTCGAGCGCGAGCAGCACACGGTGGTCGTCGTGCACGACGGCCGGGCCGCTCTCGACGAGGTCCGCCGGCAGCGGCCGGACCTGCTGGTCCTCGATGTGATGTTGCCCGGCGTGGACGGGCTGGACGTGTGCCGGATCCTGCGGCGGGAGTCGGACCTGCCGGTGCTGATGCTCACCGCACGGTCCACAGAGGACGATCTGCTGCTCGGCCTGGACCTGGGCGCGGACGACTACGTGACCAAGCCGTTCAGCCCGCGCGAGCTGATGGCCCGGGTGCGCACGCTGCTGCGCCGCACGAGGGCCGTCGGCCAGCGGCAACCCGATCCGGTGCTGCGGGTCGGCGGGGTGACGGTCGACCCGGTGCGGCACGAGCTGCACAGCGACGGTGAGCTGATCCAGTGCACGCCCGGCGAGTTCCGGCTGCTGGAAACCCTCGCGGCCCAGCCCGACCGGGTGTTCACCCGCGCGCAGCTGCTGGAGCAGATGCACGGCTTCGACCGGTACATCACCACCCGGACCATCGACGTGCACGTGATGAACCTGCGCAAGAAGATCGAACCCGATCCGCGCAAGCCCGTCCGGCTGGTGACGGTGTACGGCGTCGGCTACAAGCTGACCGATGGCAAGGCGTAGGTTCCGCAGCAGCCTGCTGGTGCGGCTGCTGGTGGTGTCGGTGGTGGTGGCGCTGTGCGCGATCGCCGCGACGGCGTGGCTGGCGGCGAAGACGACGACGGTCGCGATCACCCAGCAGCAGGGGCAGGCCCTCGCCGACGACGCCAAGATCTACGACACGCTGATCGGGTACGCGGCCACGCACAACGAGTGGGCCGGAGTCGGTCCGGTGGTCGCCCAGCTGGTCAAGGACACCGGCCGGCGGATCGAACTGTCCACTCAGGACCGCAAGCCGATCGCCGGGGAAGGACCGTTGCCGGACAAGGCGTCCGCGGTGATCGACCCACTCGCCGTGGATCCCGCGCTGGCCACCGACGCCGACGCCAACCGGATCGACAAGCGTGCGGTCGGCCCGTACCTGTTGACTCCGGACGAGAAGGCCGCATTGGACCAGTCGGCTCAAGTGGTGCTCGCGTGCGTGCGCGGCCGCAGCGGCGATGGGTCCATTGTGGAGACTCCGAGCGGGCGGCCGGTCGTGCAGGCGCCGAACGAGGCCTCTCTGAACGGCTGCCAGCGGCTACCGTTGTCCGGCCCGGTCGGCACCGAGGTCCGGGCCCTCAACCAGCTCACCGACCTGACCAACCGGTGCCTGGCGAGCCGGAACGTGGCGCCGGTGCGGGTGAACCTGGACGGCACGTACAAGTTCACCGCGTCGGCGCCCGCGCAGGCGGAACCGTCTCGCGCCAACGAGATCGTCGTCAGCTGCATCGCGAGCGCCAGGCACGACCAGCTCGTGCCCTATGTCGCCCCGGCCGCGCTGCTGTTCGTCGCCAGCCCGGCGAGCCAGGCTTCGGCCGGGCTGGACCTGTCCCCGGCCAACAAGGCCAGGATCATCGGTGTCGCCGCTTTGGTCCTGCTGGTCGCGGTGCTGGCGACGGTGTTCGCGGGCGGCAGGCTGGTCCGGCCGCTGCGGGCGTTGACCGGTGCGGCGCAACGGATGCGGGACGGCGACGACACGGCTCGTGTGCGGCTCAAGGGATCGGATGAGATCGCGCAGCTGGCGTTGGCGTTCAACGAGATGGCCGACATCCGGTCGCGCAACGAGGAACAGCGCAAGGCGATGGTCAGCGACATCGCGCACGAGCTGCGCACCCCGTTGAGCAACATCCGCGGCTGGCTGGAGGCGGTCGAGGACGGCGTCACCAAGCCGGACAAGGCGTTCGTCGCGTCGATGATGGAGGAGGCGTTGCTGCTCCAGCACATCGTGGACGACCTGCAGGACCTGGCCATGGCCGACGCGGGCAAGCTGCGCATCCACCCCGAGCACGTGCACCTGTCCGCGATCCTGTCCCAGGTCGCCGCCGCGCAGAAACCCAAGGACGTGCACCTGTTCGTGCGCACCGAAGGTGAGCCCGAGCTGGCGGCGGATCCGGTGCGGCTGCGCCAGGCGGTGGGCAACCTCGTCACGAATGCCTTGCGGCACACCCCTCCTGGCGGTTCGGTCACGATCGCGGGCCGCCAGGAAGGCCCGTGGACCGTCATCGACGTGATCGACACCGGTGCCGGCATCGGCCCGGACGACCTGCCCAAGGTGTTCGACCGGTTCTGGCGCGCGGAGAAGTCGCGCAGCCGGCAGGGCGGCGGCAGCGGGCTGGGCCTGGCGATCGTTCGCAAACTCGCCGAGGCCCATGGCGGAACCGTCTCGGTGGCAAGCACTTTGGGCGAGGGGTCGACGTTCACGCTTAGGCTGCCAAGCGAAGGCACTACAGGTTCCTGACAAGTTCCACATATCGTCCCGGCACTGTCAGCAGGTATGAAGGCACTCATCGGCATCGCCGCGCTCCTGCTGGCCGCGACCGCTTGTTCGTCCACCCCGGACGCGCAGCCGCAGCAGGACAAGGTCGCCTCGCTGGCCACGTCGGACGCGCCTTCGCAGGCGTCGACGGCCCCGGGCCGGCCACCCGTCCGGGAACGGCCGCGCTATCGCATCGACATGACCGACCAGGAGAAGCAGGACCTCTACCGGGTCTTCATGAACTGCATCAAGGACCACGGCGTCGACGTCGTCGCGTCCCGCACCGGCGGCCCGAAGGTGGACAAGGCCAAGTACGACGCGGCCGCCAAGGCGTGCGAACAGGTCCTGCCGCTGCCCGCGTGGGAGGAGGACGCCAGCAACCCGGAGGCGATGGACTTCGCCAAGAAGGTGGTGGACTGCCTGCGCGGCAAGGGAGTCAAGAAGGTCGAGGTGTCCACCAACGGGGGCATGGTCGGCCCGGCCTTCGGCGGCCCCGAGAACGACCAGGACTCGATCACCAAAGGCCTGGCCCTCACGCCCCAATGCCAGCGCGAAGTGGCCGCCGCCCCCAAGTGACGGGTTACGATCGGCGCTGTGGACCTACCCGTGATGCCGCCGGTGAAACCGATGCTGGCCAAGGCCGTGCATGCGGTGCCGCACGAACCTGGGCTGAGCTACGAGCCCAAGTGGGACGGGTTCCGGTGCATCGTGTTCCGGGACGGGGCCGAGATCGAGCTGGGCTCGCGCAACGATCGCCCGCTCACCCGGTACTTTCCGGAACTCGCCGAACTGTTGCTGGAGGCGCTGCCGGAACGGTGCGTTGTGGACGGTGAGATCGTCATCGCCACCGAGGCCGGGCTGGATTTCGAGGCGCTGCAGCTGCGGCTGCACCCGGCCGCGTCCCGGGTGACCAAGCTGGCCGAGGAGACCCCGGCCAGCTTCGTCGCCTTCGACCTGCTCGCGCTGGGTGACCGTTCGCTGATGGACGTGCCGTTCGCGGACCGCCGACGTGAGCTGGAAGGCGTGCTGGACGACTCCCTCGCGCGCGTCCACCTCACGCCGGTGACGTCCGATCCCGCCGTGGCCGAGGACTGGTTCACCCGGTTCGAGGGTGCGGGCTTCGACGGTGTCATGGCCAAACCCGTGGATCTGCCGTACCAGCCGGACAAACGCGTGATGTGGAAGGTGAAGCACGAGCGGACCGCGGACTGCGTGGTCGCGGGTTTCCGGTGGCACAAGGACAAGGAGACCATCGGGTCGCTCCTGCTCGGCCTGTACGACGACAACGGGGTGCTGCACCACGTCGGCGTGGCCACGAGTTTCACCGCACAGCGCCGGCGTGAGCTGGTCGACGAGCTGGCTCCGTTGCGGGAGAACGCCCTCGAAGGCCATCCGTGGCAGCAATGGGCCGAGTACAAGGCGGACCAGCGCACTCCGGGCGCCTACAGCCGGTGGGCGGTGGGCAAGGACCTGTCGTGGGAACCGGTGCGGATCGAGTGGGTCGCCGAGGTCCGCTACGAACACCTGCAGGGCCGCCGGTTCCGGCACGGCAGCCGCCTGGTCCGGTTCCGTCCCGACCGGACACCCGAGTCGTGCACGTACGGCCAGCTCGACCAGGTCGCCCCGGCGGAGCTGCACACGTTGTTCAGCTGACCGTCCGCAGCGCCCGCAGTTTGTGGCCCACCGCCCAGACGACGGCGCCCAGGACGAACCCGTAGACCGCGACCAGCCCGTGCCCGTTCTCCTGGCCGAACCACATCGCCAGGCCCAGCAGCACGATCGCGGCCGCGAGCAGGCGCTCCTTGGGCACCCGGGTGCGGATCAGCAGCGGCGAGGCCAGGGTCGCGCCGAGGAAGTAGGTCGCGCCCGAGCTGCCCGCGAAGTTGCGCGGGTCGACCGGGCCGCCCGCGATCCCCAGCAGCGCGTCGATGTGTTGCGGCAGCAGGATTCCGGCCAGGAAAAGGCCGAGCGTGACCGTACGGCCCCAGAACCATTCGGCCAGCGCGGCGATCACGGCCAGGCTGGCGATGTTCCACACCGCCCCGGCAACGCCACCGTTCTGCATGAACACCGAGGTGAGCACCCGCCACCAGCCCGGCCGTGACGGATCGTTGTCCAGCGTGTCCATCGCGCCCGGCCAGGTCAGCTGCAGGACGACACCGGCGACTGCCAGCGCGGTCAACGCGACCGCGACCCACGGGATCGAGCGCCCGCGGATGGTGTCCCGGCCGACGAGCGCCAGCCCGGCCTGAGCGATCAGGAGCAGCAGCGCCGCTGTGGTCAGCGTGAACACGATCGCTTCCATGGTGGGACCCCGTTTTGAACAGTGTTTGAATCCGGCCCGGCCGACGCTACCCCCATTGAGGCCAGGATTCAAACACTGTTCAAAAATCGGGTAGGCTGATGCGGTGAAGCTCACCCTGGACCGGATCGTGGCCGCGAGCATGGCCGTGTTCGCCGAGACCGGCTACCACGGGCTGTCCATGCGCCGCGTGGCCGACCGGCTCGGGGTGCACGCCGGGAGCCTTTACTACCACGTGAAGGACAAGGACGCCCTGCTGCGGCTGATGGCCGACCAGGTGGCTCAGCAGGCCTTCGACGCGGGCACCGAGGCGCTGGCGGGGCTCGCCGAGGACGCGCCCTGGCCGGATCGGGTGCACGCGCAGGCGGCGGCGTTGCGGCAGACCATCCGGAGCCATCCCGGCGGCGCGGCGCTGCTGGCCAGCAGCCCGCAGACGCTCAGCCCGGGCGCGCTGGGCCTGATGGAACGCCTGCTGGGCACGCTGAAGCAGGCCGGGGTGCCCGCCGCGGACCGGATCATCGCCGCGGACACCGTCCTGAGCCACATCACCGGGTTCGTCCTGCAGGAACAGACCGAGCCGGTCGCCCTCGACGGCGTCAGCCCGCAGGACCTGGCCGCCCTCGCCGAGCGCTTCCCGCTGACCTTCGCCGAGGCGCCCGCCGGTGAGCAGGACGCGAAGTTCACCGCCAGCATCGACCTGCTGTGCGCGGCGATCGAGTCGGCCATCCGGTCCTGAACCGGCTGTGTCACAGTTGGTCATGCTGTTGCCGCGGTACGGCTCTGGTGCGTTGTCCGATGTGGTCCCCTCGCTGCTGGCCGGTCTCGGCGTGCCCGGGATGACCGCCACGCTGGAGCTGCCGCAGGTCCGCAAGGTGTGCCTGCTGCTGGTCGACGGCCTTGGGTGGGAGCAGCTGCGCCAGTTCCCCGAGGACGCGCCGACCCTGACGGGCATGGCCGGGTCGTCGATCACGGCCGGGTTCCCGGCGACCACCGGGACCAGCCTCGCGACCATCGGCACGGGGATGCCGTCGGGGGAGCACGGTGTGGTCGGGTACTCGTTCGCCGCGTCCACCGACCAGATGATCAACATCTTGCAGTGGACGCAGCACGCCGCCGGCAAGCACGTCGACCTGCGCGAACAGTTCGTGCCCGAGGAGTT
>CBIMJO010000043.1:0-17551 GCA_966244135.1 uncultured Actinocrispum sp.
TGCAGGCCGGTCCGGCCGTGCACGATGCCGCGTCAGGCGATGGCTGACCCGTCAGGCGAGCGACTGGCCAAGGCACGTGCCGACCTGCTCGCCGCTCTGCACGATCCACAGCACGGGACGGATTCGCTGAGCCTCGTGTGCCAGTCCAGTGTGCGCCTGGTGCCGGTGGACGGCGCGTCGATCTCGATGACCGGCGGGCAGGCGCGGGCTGAGATGCTCTGTTCCACCGATGAGCTCAGTGCGCGGATCGAGGCACTGCAGTTCACCCTCGGCGAGGGGCCCGGCTTCGACGCGTTCACCACCGGCCGGCCCGTGCTGGTGCCCGACGTGCCGGGCGCCCCGGCGCGGACATGGCCGATGTTCGCCCAGGCGATGACCGGCCTGGCGGTGGGTGCGATCTTCGCGTTCCCGCTGCAGTACGGCGCGATCTCGATCGGGATGCTGAGCCTGTACCGCGAGCGGCCCGGCTGGCTGTCGGGCGGTGACCTGGCCATCGCGCTGGAGATCGTGGACGTGGCCGCCCTGGCGCTGCTCAACCACCGGACCGGCGTGCTCAACGGCGAGCAGCTGGCCTTCCTGCCCCGCGGCCGCGAGCAGGTCCACCAGGCCACCGGCATGCTCATCGCCGCCCTGGGCATCCCCGCCGACCAGGCCCTGGCCCGGCTGCGCGGACACGCGTTCGCCACCGGCCGGCTCGTCGACGAGGTCGCCCACGACATCGTCAGCCGCCACCTGCACCCCCGGGACCTCGACCAATGACCCACCAGTGGATGACTACCCTCGACGGCCAAGACAGGAGCGGAGCAGCCGCATGAGCACGCCACCCTCAAGCACACAACGGGAGTCCCGGTTGCTCCAGGCCTTCGTGCAGATGGCCGACACCCTGGTCGACGACTACGACGTCGCCGAACTGCTGCACCAGCTCGCGGAGTACTGCGTACGGCTGCTGGACGCGGCGGCCGCCGGGCTGCTGCTGTCCGACCAACGCGGCGGCCTGCAGGTCATGGCCTCCTCCTCGGAGCAGACCCGGTTGCTCGAACTGTTCCAGATCCAGGCCAACGAAGGCCCGTGCCTGGACTGTGTCCGCACCGGCGAACCCGTGCACGCCCCCGACCTGACCGAGATGAACGGCCGGTGGCCCAGTTTCGCCCCCGAGGCACTGCGCGAAGGGTTCGCCGCCGTGCACGCCATCCCGTTGCGGTTGCGCCACGACACGATCGGCGCGTTGAACCTCTTCAGCACCAGCCCCGGTCCGCTGCCCGCGGCCGACGTCGAGGTCGCCCGCGCGCTCGCCGACACCGCCACCATCGGCATCCTGCAGGAACGCGCCATCCACCGCGGCGAGATCCTCACCGAGCAACTCCAGACCGCCCTGAACAACCGCGTCGCCATCGAACAGGCCAAGGGTGTTCTCGCCTACGCCGTCAACCTGGACATGGACCGGGCCTTCCAGGCCTTGCGCACCTTCAGCCGCAACCACAACATCCGCCTCACCGATATCGCCCACCGGCTCGTCACCGGGACACTCACCCCGGCGGAGATCGTCGCCACCGGCAGGCCGGCATGACGGCGCCCGGGCCGGTTCCACAAAAGCCTCTTGAGGCGTTGCTCCACTACCGTGACAGGCCTACTGTTGGTCTGGTCATCAGCTAGCACCCGCTACGGGAGCTGATCCCGAGCGTCCGGTCCTCGCGCTCTCGCTCAGGCACTCGTGGCCTTCCCATGGTGGGAGTGCCACATGACCGACACCGTGCCACCCCGGCCGCCCGGCGAGGCCCTGGTCATCATCAGCCTGACCGGGCGTGAGCGCATCATCGTCATGGAAGTCAACGGCGAGATCGACATCGACAGCGCACCCGTCATCGACCGCGACATCCGCCGCGCCTGCCAGTCCGCCCCGGCTGCGCTGGTGATCGACCTCTCCGGCGTCACGTTCTGCGGTGCGGCCGGCCTGAGCCTGCTCCTCGGCCTGCACCGGCGAACCCGCCTGGCCGGGACCACGCTGTCGCTGATCATCCCGCCGTCCATCGGCGGCCCGCTGGAGACAACCGGTCTGGGGCAGCTGGTGCCCACCTACGAGACGGTGAACCAGGCCGTGGCAGCAGCCAGTGGTGACACATGGGCTCCGGCGCCCCGGTCCGAATCGGACACTCCGAGGCGGCTCAGGTCCGTCCCGGCCCCGCATCCGGCGCCGCACCCGTAGCACCACGAGAGTCCTTTGTGGACGTTATCGGTGCGGGGTGGCTCGCCGATCCCGCCAATCCAGCGGATCGCCACCGGGCGCCCGGCCTGGGGAACCGGCTCAGCGGATCCACAATGGACCGGTTTCCCGGCCGGGCGCGTGCGGTCAGATCACTCGCACGCGGGTGGCCTGCGGGCCCTTGGGGCCCTGGGTGATCTCGAACTCGACCTGCTGGTTCTCCTCCAGGCCGCGGTGGCCGCCACCGTCGATCTCGGAGTGGTGCACGAAGACGTCCGGGCCGTCACCGTTCGAGATGAACCCGAAACCCTTGTCCGAGTTGAACCACTTCACGGTTCCCTGCGCCATGTTCGCTCCTCTGACAGGCTCCGATAGGCGTCGCACGATACGACCACCTGGCCGTGGGGTGAAACGGCGACTCCACCGGCTTGACCGGGAAGAGCAGGAAAACCGCAACATCGATTCCGCGAACGTGGTGTCACGAACACAAAAAGGAACGACCGACCTGTACCGGAAACAGCCTAGCGCATTCACCGCGGGACCGCTGGCACTGACGCTCATGTCCATTCTGTTCGTACACAGCAGAAATGGGCGCATCGGGCACGAGCACAAGGCAGCGCAGGCGCAGGCTCACACCGGGACCATCGCTGCGTGTACCGGAGAGCGCGCCAGCCAGGTGATCCCACCCACGATGGTGGCCGCGGAGATCGCCAGCAACAACCAGCTGAGAACTCCGGTGGGCAGCCGCTCCCCGAGCACGACGGCGGTGATCGTGCTGGCAGCAGGATCCGAAACCGTCACCACGGCAAGCACTACAGCGACATTCCCGGCCCGATAGGCCCGTTGGTTGAGCCAGACACCTGCCACGGCAAGCAGGACCACCGCGCCGCTCGCGACGCTCAGCACCTCCCACAGACCGGCGCGCTGCACGTCGAGGAGAACCATCTGCAGCAGGACCGCGGCAACCCCCATGGCGATTCCCGCACCCGTGGCCAGCAACAGTCCCTGCAGGACGATTCGACGCCGCGAGGCCAAGGCCGTGAGCACACCGACCACGAGTACGGTCGCCGTAACCAGCATCCATGCGGTGGGCGGCGACCCGCCGCCGCCGGCCGACGCGGGCTGGCTCGGGACGATCGCCAGCAGACCGCACAGACCAGCCACCACGGTGGCAGCTGCCAGCAGTTCCCATACGCGGACCCGGTATCGACGAACCATCGCCGCCACCGGCACTGCGAACACGACAGTGGTCACGCCCAGCGGCTGCACCAGCGAGAGCGGGCCGTTCAACAACGCGAGCGAGTGCAGGCCGGCTGCCATCAGCAGCGTGGCCACACCCGCCAGCCAGTACGGACGCCGGGACAGAGCCGACAACAGACGCCAGCCCACAGCTTCGGCCGCTCTGATCGACACCGCCTCACGGTGCTGCAACGCGGCCGCTACAGCGCAGCACACGGCACCCGCCAGCGCCGCACCGATCGCCAGCACCATCACGGGCGGCAGAACCAACCAGGCTGCGAACGGGATCCCGCACCAACGACCACAATGGCCAAAGCGGCGGCGATGCGCGCGCGTGATCGCGGCACCATGCCAAGCTCCTGTCCACGACCATCCGACCCGGCCGTGTGGGTGGGACCGAAAACGATGTGAACCTGACCGCTCACATGCGGAATGCCTCCGACATGTCCGACATTACACCTCGCGCACGCGATGGGGCGGGCCAAGCCCGGCTGTATAGTCGGTTCACCGAGGGCATGTCGCGCGTCAGCACGGAGTCGGCGCCGCCTTGGGCGCACACGAACAGGCCGGTGAACCCCGGCCGGAGGCGGAAGCGCCGAGATGAACCCAGAAACCAGCGCCTTAGCGCGCCCGTGGCCCGCACGGCGCGAACTACGACTGATGATGAGGCCGGGCACGGCGGCACGCGTGGGTCTCGACGGGGCCTGGTGGCCGTGGTCGAGCGACCCGGCGGCGGAATTCCCCATGCTGGTCATGGCATTGAGCTCGTGGGGCGGACCTGGCCACACCATGGCCTACAACCTGGACGACTGGCAACCGGCCGGGCCGACGCTGACCACCGAAGGGTGGACACTGCGCCTGGCCGGCACGCACACCACGCCGCCCAACACGGTCACGTTCATCGGCTCGACCTCGAAGCCCATCCACCTGCTGGTGGTCCCGGCCAGTACGCCGGCCGCAGCCGCCCGGATGGCGCTGCAGACGGTCTCGTCCGCCGGCACCAGCGCCGCGATCGAGCAACTCCTTGCCGACAGCCGAATCTCACGCGATGCGGGCCCGGAAGCCGAACTCTGCCGATGACGGCAGCCGGTGTGTCAGGGACGCCAGGATGCTGCCGCTCCAGGCAAAGCACCACAGGCCGCCAGGACGTCGCGGGACAGTCCATTCTGGACAGTGGCCGCGGTCAGCGCGGCGTCACCGGCGAACTCGTCCGCGTCCGGCGGCACGACCAGCAGGCAGAACACATCGGGCGACGTGCTGGTGATCCGCAGGGAGTAGGCGTCCAGGGAGGGGAATCCCGCAAGCCGCACGACGTATCCGTCGACCGTCATCAGCCTGCTCATCCACCCCCACGTACCGGGGTTGTATCCGACTCTCCTGATGACGCCCAGCCGCGCGGCGAGCACGTGCAGGACAACGGGCAGCTCGACCGCCAGGTTTCGTGAACGAGGCCACCAGCCACCGTGGTAACGACTGTACGACGCCCCCAGGGGTTTGATGTTGAGCCGTAAGGATTTCGGCTGGTTCGGCATGTCCGGCTCCACCCTCGGACCTGTATCCCAGGACCGCTGTTCGGAAAATCGTCCGAGGCGATGCCGGCTTGGCTGCGGGCATGCGGAATACCGTCGGCGGCTTCCACCCTACGCCTCCGCAGGGGATCCGCTGATCGGTCGCGCGCCGTGGGTCAGACCATCGGTCGTGCGTCGGGACCATGGGGTGGACGGCTCCGCATGCCGACCGCGATCAGCGCACCAACGGCGACGCCGAAGACCAGCATGCCCATGCCGGCCGGCCACTGCCGCCGGCGTGGGTACCGCAGCACCCTCGGCTCGGATTTGCGTGTATGTCGCACAATGACCTCTGCTTCCTAGTCCTGGTACCGCCCTGGTTGAGCCCGCACGTCCCGGGATCGCCGGCTACGCGCAGGCTCAACCGACAGACAGGAGGCGCGGCCACGCGGAAGCGCCTGACACACCCCACATGAGCGCCATCGGGTTGTGCGACAACCGACGATGCTCAGTGGCCATGGCAGCCGGTGGGCATGTGACTCGCTTCGAGCCGACAACGAGCGGCGGCTCCTGTCAGGGCCGGGGATCCGGCCACTTCACTGTCGAGGCCACCGGATCCGGCACCGGCGCCGAAATGTCTCGACCGTGTCGACAGTACTCCCCATCCACCCCGACCGCCGGGCAGGAGGAATTCTCGCCGCCCACAAGGTGTGCGCGGATCGAGTCCCCGGCAAAGACAGCGGGAACGTGACATCGCGGAGCTCGTTTCGCCTCTCGCCGCGTGCAGCGCTATTCTTTGTGCAGCTGGTCAGGTCCAGCTGCCGCCCGGACCCCGCGGTCTCGTCGCCTTGAGCGTGAGGAGTGCCGGGTGATGTCGGCGGAGCGCATCGTGCGTACGGCTTTCCGCCAGGTATTCCGGCCGCCACCCGTGACGGTGCCGCGTCCGAGTGAGCCTACCCAGACCAGACGGCCGTAACTGGCCGTCGCCCTGTCGTGGGGCTCCGATCAGGGGCGGAGCCCCACGACATCCCGGCGGCCGAGTCAGTCCAATGTGTCTGGCCGAATCGGACTATCACGCCTGACCCAATCGCCGTTGTCGCATCCGCGGATCACCTTCCGGCCTCACGGGCCTTCTCACGGGGCGCGGGAACGGTGCCCTCCGGGGCAGCGCGGCCGAAGCCATCGGCGAACAGGATTCCTTCCGCGCCACCGTGGACACCCGGGCTCGCGGCGCTCACCAACGCGGCCTGTGCGGTGTTCTCGCTCGCCTCCGGCGGAACAACCAGCAGGGTCTTGCACTGCCAGCCGAATCCCGACACGAACACCGTGCTGGGATCGACCGAGCTGACGCCGTCGAGATGAACCACCTCGCCGTCGATGACCATCCGCCTGGGCGCGTCACCCCAGGCATCCACGTTGTAGGCCACCCTGCTGACCGGACCCACCTGGTCGGTCACACCGGCGATCATGGCGGGGAACTCCGCCATCGGATCCATCGACCGCGGCCACCAGCCACCGTCGATCGCCCCCTCGGGAGACGACGACGGCTTCAACGTCAGCCGCAACGGCACACGTCTGGCGGACGAAGGCGCGGAAAAGCGCCACTCCCCAAGAGGATCCATGCCGAACTCCTGTCCGGCCACATCACCGGCCGGTACACCACCTCGCCGGGAACGACGCCGGCGCGAGTGCCGGCGCTCGAGAAACTCCCGATGCCACCAACACTACGCTGTCAGCAGTTCGCTGTCGCGGTCACCGGGGACATCCGCGGATCGCCCGTCCCGTCAAGCAGCACACGGCCACCTCGCCGCTACCGTCCACGATGGACTCACCCGTTCCGCCGGTCGCATTCCTCCGCGGTGACCGACATCCTCTCCAGGTGGGGACCGCCGAACGAGGTGGCCATCGCGACGTCGGCGGCGTCCCGGCCGCGACCGATCGGCACCCGTCCTTTGCGGGGCGAGCCGTTGCGGGGGTCGAAGGTCCACCAGCGCCCGGCCAGCCACACCTCCATCCAGGCGGCGAAGTCCATCGGCGCCGGATCGGGTTCGACGTCCAGGTCCGGCAGGTAACCGAACACGTAGCGAGCGGGAATGTTCAACGCACGGCAGAAGGAGATCGCCAGGTGGGCGAAGTCCCGGCAGACGCCGAATCCCGACGCGTTGACATCCGCCGCGGTGGACATCGTGGTGGAACTTCCGTACTGGAAGGTCAGATGGTCGTGCACGTGCGAGCAGATCCGCTGCACGCGGCGGTAACCACGATCGACCGAACCGAACCGGGACCACGCCTCGTCACCGAGCACGTCAGGCAGGCAGTACCGGCTCGGCAGGGTGTAGACGAGGACATCGTCCGGCAGCCGGTCCGGCGGTACCTCCTCCGCGTCCTCGTCGACGTCATCGGCCACATCCGGTACCTCGGCGACCGCCTCGTACCCCAGTCTCGACCGGCCGGCGGGCAGGACCACTCGCGTGCACGGATTGCCGTACACATCGCGGTCGTGGCGTATCGGCAGATCGGGCTGCATCAGCCACCGCTCGAGGGTGACCCGCGCTCCATCACCGTTGGGCTGGACCTGGAACACGGTGGGTGTCTCGATCTCGGCCCGGTAGTCGAAGGCGCACCCGATCCGCAGCCACCGGGTCGGCTCAGCCATGCCGGCGCGACGGGGCGTGTTCGGCTTCGGGGGCGGTCCGGGCGAGATCCGCGAGGCGCAGGCGGTACACCTGCAACCGCAGGCCGAAGTACTTGTCCGTCTCACCGACCCATTGCATGCCGTTGCGGCGGACCGTCGCCGCCGCGCGGCTGTTGCCCGGACGCACGACGGCGAAGATCTCGTCGACGTCCTGACTCAACGCCCACCCGGCCAGGGCGAAAGTCGCCTCGCTGGCGTAACCGTTGCCCCACATACCCGGATGCAGCTGCCAGCCGATCTCCATGTCCTCGTTGCCCGGGGGCAACGGCAGCAGGATCGCACCGCCGATCACCTGAGCGTCGGCGCTGAGCTCGATCGCCCACCTGCCCGCGGGCCGCGGCATCCTGGCGTCCTCCGCCACCCATTGCTGCAACAGCAGGCGCATCGCCGCCACATCCGGTACCCGATCCATCACCGGGCTGAGCCAGCGGGCCACCGCCGGATGCCCGTAGATCTCCAGCGCGGCAGGCGCGTCATCCTCGCGCCACGGCCGCAACGTCAGATGCTCGGTGGTCAGAATGGTTGGTGTGTCGAGCAACTGGACTCCACTTCCCGGCCAGGGACCGCCCGGACGCACGTTCGCGAAGAGACACCCGCGATACGGCTCCGTTGCACGGCTTCTTCCCGACCGTCAAACCGGCAGACGTAAGCGTCGCCGAAAACGATGCGAGCTTGACTGCCCGCACACGAGGAGCCTCCGACACCTCGACAATACACCCCGTCAGCCGAGATCGGTCATTTCGCCCCCGCCGGGTGGCGACGACAGCCGTCACAACTGCCACTGTCCCGGAAGGCAGTTTCACTGACCACAGTGGACACATCACGTCCTTACCCGTTTGTCCCCCGCGTGACAAAGAAGGCGGCCTCCAGGAATCTGGAGACCGCCTTCTGTCATGAAGTATTCGGTTACGCGACGCGGAACGACTGGGCGGCACTGCCGTTGCAAGTCGCCTGGACCAGCTGGACGGCGTCCGCCGTGGAGGATCCGGGCACGGTCAGGCACTTTCCGCTGTGCCGTGCGGTGAAGTGGTAGTAGCCGCCGCCTTCGGACACCGGCTTCCACTGCTGATTGCCGCCACCGCCGTACGCCCACAGTTGCAGGCCCGCGTTGTCCGCGGTCGACACACCGGTCACGTCGATCACCTGGTTGGGGCTGTTGAAGTTGCCGACCCGGGTGAAGCCGCTGTCGGTCGTGGCGAACTGGTACCGCTGCGCGTTGGTGCCGTTGCAGGCGTACTGCTGGATCACGGTGCCGTTGGCCGTGTTCGCCGCGGCCGCGTCGACGCACTTGTTGCTGGCCTTGTTCACCACGGTGTACCAGGCGGCCGGGTCGATCGAGCCGTCCGGTGGCGGGGTGGTGCCGCCACCGCCGCCGAGCCACTTGAGCCCGTCGAGGATGAACCGGTTCTGGTCCGCGCTGGCAAAGGTCGACGACAGCGGGATGTCGTGCTCGTAGTCCATCGCGTTGTGGCCGAAGTTGGCGTACAGCATCTTGTAGTTCTTGTTCGTCCACATGATCGGGTAGTACCCGGAGTACCAGGTCTGGTTCGGGTCGGTGCCGATCGGGAACGTGGAGCTGTCCATCGACGCGAGGATGGCGATGTTCGGGTTGCGCCGCAGGTCGTTCTGCCAGGCATACCACTCCGAGACCGAGGACTGGATGGTCGCGGGCAGGTTGACCGTCGAGGGGTGCGTGCGGTTCTCGATCCGCAGGGTCTCCGCCGTGGGGCCCCAGCGGTTGGAGGTGAAGCGGCCGGTGCCGAGGAAGTCGTTGTGGAACCAGTTCGCGTACGACGGGGTGTCGTTGTCGTTGTAGGCGGTGACGTGGAAGCCGAAGAAGGCGCCACCGGCCTGCATGTACCGCTGGAAGCCGGCGAACTGCTCAGCCGACTGCGGCTGGTCGTCGAAGAACATCACGACCTGGTACTGGCTCGGGGTGATCGTGGTGAGCTGGTTCCAGTTGGTGGTCGAGGTGTAGGTGTACCCGTTGGCCGCCGCCTGCTGCGGGAACCAGACGTTGGCTTCCTTCTCGAAACTGATGTGCGCCGCGTCGTAGGTGCCGCTGTAGAACGCGAGCACCTTGAACGGGGCCGCGGCGGGAGCGGCGCCGGCGGCGGGACTGCCGATGGTGAGGCCGAGGCAGGCGGCGAAGAGGGCGAACGCCTTCAACACCAACCGGCCTGGCCGCCGGGAAGCGGCAAGCATGGGCGGGCCTTTCAAGCAGGTTGCAGGGTGCGAAGCGACCACCGAAAGGCCCCGGGAACGGCCGGCCCTCCGCGCTGAGCGGCCATACTTCACGCCTTAAATTAATACACAAGGCAGAGTTCTGGTCTAGACCTCTTAGTAAGATCGCGTCCCATTCACCGGAACACACCCACCTGACCAGCCCCGATACCCCAACAACGGAGGCGATAACTTATTCACGCCTGCACGAAGGGCGGCCAAAGTGTCCGTTTCGGACAGAAACGGCGGCGGGAACAAGCGTAGCGTACGGCTCTGGTCGCCTTATGCCGCAGCGTAGAGCTGAGTGATGGCATCGACGAGGTCGCGCAGGCCGTTGAGCCGGTTGTCGCGCCACCAGGCGAGTCTGACGGGGATCCGGGGGCCATCCTTGATGGGCCGGTAGGTCACCCCCGGGCGCGGGTGGTGGTGTGCGGTGGCCTCGGCGGTGGTTCCCACGCCGCGCCCGGCGGCGATGGCGTCCAGCCAGCTGTCCACATCGGTGGACTCGATGAACCGGGGTGGATGCTCGGCGCCACTCCACAGCTGGCTGCTGGTGGTGCCGACGCGAGGGTCGATGATCACGGTGCGGTCGGCGATCTCGGCCATGCTCAACTGACGCCGGCGCGACCATTGCGGATCGTCGGAGGCGAAGACGGCCAACCGGCGTTCCAGTCCGACCACGACGGAGTCGAATCGCTTCTCATCGACTGGGATTCGCACGATCGCCACATCGCACAGCCCCTCGGCCAGACCGGCCGTGGGCGTGTTGTGCCGAGCCAGCTCCAGCTCGATCACGTCGTGGCGCTGAGCCCAGTCCCGTTGCAGGCGCGCGGTATGCCGCCCGAGAGCCGCCCAGGCATACCCCAGCCGCAGGACGCCTTGGCGCGAGGTCAGGAACTCGGTGAACCGCTCGGCCTCCGACAGCACTCTCCGCGCATGCGGCAGGACCTGTTGTCCGGTACTGGTCAGCTCGCACCCTCGCGGCACCCGCCACAACAGCCTGTCCCCCACAGTCTTCTCCAGGCCCGCGATCGTGCGCGAGACAGCGGCCTGCGAGACATGCAACTGCGCGGCGGCGTCGGTGAACGACCCCGACTCGGCCGCGGTGACGAAGAACCGCAGCTCCCGAAGGCTCCACTCCATAACCAAAGCGTATGGCAACGCCAGAAATCGCACTAGGTTATGCGGTACCGCGATCCTACGGTGATCGTATGAAAACCCTTGACGCCGTGGAAGGCATGCAGACCGCGCCCGGCGGCAGCCAGCAGCTCTCCGCTGCGACGGCGACGCCGCGGCAGCGCGGTGCCGGTGTCGCGATGGCGCTCACCAGCGCGGCGTCGAACCAGGCCGGCGCCGCACTGGGCGCGATGGCGTTCCCCGTCATCGGTCCGGTCGGTGTGGTCGCCGTGCGTCAGCTCGTGACCGCGATCGTGCTGACGCCGATCGTGCGCCCGGGTTTCCGTGGCCTGCGCAGGGACCAGTGGCTGCCGATCCTCGGCCTGGTCGCCGTGTTCGGGGTGATGAACCTCAGCCTGTACGCCGCGATCGACCGCATCGGACTCGGCCTGGCGGTCACCCTCGAGTTCCTCGGCCCGCTCACCGTGGCCATCGCCACCTCACGACGAGCTCTCGACATCGCGTGTGCCGTCCTGGCCGGTGTCGGTGTGGTCGTGCTGACGGACCCCAGCCCCACCACCGACATCGTCGGCGTCATGCTGGCCCTGCTCGCGGCGACTGCCTGGGGTTGCTACATCCTGCTCAACCGCACTGTCGGCCAGCGTCTTCCTGGCCTGCAAGGAACCGCCGTGGCCAGCGTCGTCTCCGCTGCGGCCTGGACCCCGATCGCCGCGGTCTGGTTCTTGGTCCACACCCCCACAGCCTCGGCCATAGTGCTCGCGGTGGCTTGTGGGCTGATGGCCTCGATCGTGCCCTATGTCGCCGACCTGCTCGCCCTGCGCCGGGTGCCGGCCCAGATGTTCAGCACCTTCACCAGCGTCAACCCCGTCTGGGCGGCCCTGGCCGGCTGGTTGCTGCTGCACCAGGCCCTCCACCTCAACGAATGGATCGGCATCGGGCTGATCGTCGTCAGCAACGTCGCGGTCTCAGCACGAGGCTTCACGCGTATTCCATCACCAGGGCAGCCCCGGCTGTGGTGGCGATCTCGGCCGCGGTCGTGAGGGCGTGGATGCCGCGGATGTGGTCGTTGTGCGCGGCGGGGGCGTCGAGGACGTCGCCGAGATGCCGCAGTTCGGCGATCAGGCGGGGCGATGAGGGAACGACCGAGCCTGGAGCACTCTTGTCGACCACCACTGGGCCGAAATCGAGGGGCGAGTAGACCACGGGTTCGCCGGTGTGGTGGAGGAAGTGGTCAAACGCCGCCAGACGTTCGGTACCGGTGATCGTCGGTTCGGTGCCGCGGCGGCCCACCGCGACGTATTCGGGGCCGCGATCCCACGCGGCGGCGACCACGGGATCGGTGAACAACACGATGTCGTTGCCCGCGGGGATCTCTACCGGCAGTTGCCCGGAACTGGCCAACAGCGCCGCAGCCCACCGCAATGCCGCAATGGTGTGTCCGTCCACTCGGCCGAGGTACAGCGGCGCGTCATCCGGCTCCGTCCATGCCGCGAATGGGAACGCCTCCGCTACCGTCTGCGCGCCGGCGACGAGGTCCTCGTAGTACTCCGCGGCTTCGTCCGAGAACAGGAACTCCTCGTCCGACTGTTCCGCCGAGGGCTCGGACTCTCGCAACCGGGATGCCCCGACCACCAGTCGAAGGTACATGTGCCCAAGCGTATTCGGTGGTTCGGCGTCGGTCCGCGGCCGGCTATTGCCACGCCGCTGCGGTGGCGCCGCGGTCGGGGTGGAAGTCGTGCAGGACAACCGATCTCACGAGCAGGTCCTGCACCGATCGGCGCGAGCTGCTCACCGCCGCCCACAACAGGCCTACTGGGAACAACGTGCAGAGCGCCGCCCGCACCGCCGCTCGTGCCCAGCCGAGCAGGTGCCGGGGCGTGGCCAGCACCCGCAGTCCCAGCAGGGCGCCTCCCACGGTGCGTCCGTTGGTGGCCCAACAAGCGGTGAGGTAGGCCGAGGTCAGCGCGAACAGGAGCCCTGCGGACAACCACAAGGCCGGTCGTGGCCAGGTAAACGATGCCGGGAACCACAGGAACCGCACCGCGGCCACACCGAGGAACAGCGCGCCCGCCATCGTCGCCACAACCACTCCATCGACGACTGCGGCGATCAGGCGTGTCACGACACCGGCGGGCGTGTACTCGCGTCCGAAGTCGCTCATGGCAGTGGCGGGCGGTCGGCGGGAGTGCGGCGCAGCACGCGGTCGACAAGGCGGGCGATCGCGTCGTCGGCTCGCGCACACTCCGCCCGAACACCGTGTACCGCCTCGGATGTCAGGGTACTGCTGGACTCCCGCACGATCTGGGCCAGGTCGACCGCGGTGATCATGCGCCGGGCCAACTCGTCGAGATCAAGCCTGGCGACGATCGCGTCGAGATCCACGTTCGCCACCACGTCGTTCACATCGATGGAGTCGAGCGCTGCCGCCACCAGCGGACGGGCCACCCTGGAAACCAGTCGTACCACCAGGACCGTGACGTCCAGCGCGAACACTCCCGCGCTGAGCAGCACACATGCGGCCCCGCCGCCGAGGTTGGGGACCTCCCCCAGCCCGGGTGAGTCACCCGTCATCCGACACGTCCCGACCGGCACAACGGGACGCCTACACGTGAACGGACGTTGAGGGAACCGAGGGCGTGAACGGACGCAACTCCTGGAGTCCGCCTTCGGCGATGACGCAGGTGGAGTCCGGCACCTCCTGCCAGGCTCCACGCAGGCTTCCCAGTGGCTCGGACACCACCAGCCGCGCGTCCTCGGACACGTTGTGCAGCACGGGATTGTCCGGGTACTGAAGGCGGAGTGCCGAGATGTCGGCGCTGTGGAACAGGGAGCGGGACCGTCCTTCGCTGGAGTACCGGAACGCCCAGGTGACCTCGCCGTCCGTCGTGGCGACCGTCATCTGGACCGGGTGCTCGATGCCATGGCGCCGCCCGATGTCCTCGACGAGTCCGACCGCCTGAGCCACCGCCGCGGGCGGGTCCTGTTCCAGTCCGAAGGTCAGGGCGAGGAAGAACAGGACCTCGGAGTCCGTCGACCCTTCGATTCCGTTGTAGAGCACCGGATCCACCGCCAGGACGAGCTCCCGTTTCACGGCCGGGAAGTCCGCGATGAGCCCGTTGTGCATCCACAGCCAGCGGTCGTGACGGAAAGGGTGGCAGTTCGTCTGCTGGACCGCGGACCCGGTGGACGCCCGGATGTGCGCGAAGATCCGGCCGGCCGAGGCATGAGCGGACAGCTCACGCAGGTTGGGGTCGTTCCAGGCCGGCCCGGTGCCGCGAAACACCCCGGGGGTTGCCTGGTCTCCGTACCATCCGACGCCGAAGCCGTCCCCGTTCGTGGTCTCGACGCCCAGCCGCGAATGCCTGCTCTGCATGACGAGCGAGTTCTCCGGCTTGTAGAGCAGGTCCTCCAACCGCACCGGAGAACCGGAATACGCCAGCCAGCGACACATGGCCCACCTCCATCCGTGATCACATCACGGAGACGCTGCCCGCGACACGCCCGCGGCGGATGAGGCGCACAAGCCGTCAGGACTGTCCACAGTAGAGGGTAGGCGACGAGTTCACCCTCTTGAGGTGATTCCGCCGGCATGCCTGAATGTGCGTAGTGGTCGGTACCTACACCGACCAGGAGTGGAGACCCATGCGACTGCGAATGGTGGAGCGGCGGATTTCCAGGTTCCTCGCGAAGCCGGCGTCCGTCCGGAGCACAATGGCCGTGATCGTCTGGTTCATGAGCCTCAGCGTGCTGCTCAGCGGGGTGGCCGCCTGGTTGTTCGATCGCGCTGACTTCCCGGACATCGGCCTGGGCATATGGTGGGCGTTGCAGACGGTCACCACCGTGGGCTATGGCGACATCGTTCCGGCCACCGCCCTCGGTCGCATCGTCGGGGCGGTGATCATGCTCGAGTCGATCGCGTTCGTCTCGATCCTCACCGCGGTGATCACGTCGACCTTCGTGGAACGGGCGCGCCGCCAGCGTCTGTCCAATCACGACAGTGAGTCCGACGGGGAATCGTTGCGGAGCCGGCTGGACGAGATAGTCGCGCGGCTGGAAGCGATTGAGGCGGCGATCCGCTCGCCGGGCGAGACCGCCGCTCGGGACTGACAAGGCCAGGAGCCGCCGGCCGGTTTCCACGGCGAAGGCCTGCCGGGGTGGTGCCGCCGCCCCGTTCCCAGATGGCGGCGGCACCATGACTTTCAGGGCGCCACGAGTTGGATCTCGCGGTGCAGCTGCCCGTCGACGTTCGGGTAGAGGCTGACTTCCCCGTCGCTCCAGCGGACGATGATGGCGTTGCCGCGCCCGGCGGTGACGGTGGCGTGGGTCCAGAGGTCGTTCGGTGCCTGGACCTGGTGTTCCTGGCCGAGGCCGGCCGTGGCGACGTCGCCGTAGATGGTGAACTCGCCGTCGCTCCAGCGCACCACCAGGTCCCGCGTGCCGGAGCCCACCCACTCGCCGCCAGAGATCGTCTGTGCGTGGGTCCACGTTCCGTTGGGTGCGGCGAGCTGGCGTTCGGAGTGGATGCCGTTGGCGGCGATTCCTTGGTACAGGGTGGTTTCCCCATCGCTCCACACCACGACGAGGTCACCGCCGAGGCCGGCGATGTAGGACGCGTGATCGCGCCACAAGGCGTTGGGCGCGGCGAGCTGGACCTCGCCGCCGAAGCCGCTCTTGGTGACGGACCCGTAGTAGGTGACTTCCCCGTCGCTCCAGGTGACGACGACGCCGCTGTTGACGGTCGCGATGCCCTTGGCGTGGGTCCAGATACTGTTGGGCGCGGCGAGCTGGGTTTCGCCGACGAACGGCTTCTGCGGATCGGTGGTCGAGCCGCCTTGGTAGAGCGTGACCTCGCCGTCGCTCCACTTGACGATCATGTCGGGCTGGGTGCTGCCGGTGAAGGTGCCGTTGGTGATCAGATCCGCGTGTTTCCACAGCGGGCCGCTGCCGAGCGGATAGCCGAGGTTGCCGTCGCCGGGCGGGACGGGTGCGGCGACAGCCTTGTCGTACAAGGCCTTGACGCGGCTGTCGAAGCGGACGCTGTAGTTGCGGGGGTCGGTGTCCGGCAGGTTCTGCCCCTTGCCGCCGATGACACCGATGAGGTCCTTGGCACCGCCCAGGATCCAGGGGCCGCCGCTGAAGCCACCGGGAATCCCGGTGCACTGCAGGGTTTCCCAGTACTGGCCGTCCTTGGTCACGGTGCTGTCGCAAAGGTACGGCTTGTCCTTGTAGTTCGGATTCCCGGACGACGGGTAACCGAAGACCTTCAGGTCCGCCGGCAGAGTGGCGTCGGTCTTGAGGGTGAGCGAGGCACCCGTGACTTCGGCGACGTTCTTGCCGTTCCGGGGCTGCAGCACAACGAACGCGTAGTCGTAGGGCGAGCCGGCGCCGTTGATGTCGTGGCTGGTGGCCCAGCCGGGATCGATGTGGATCGCCGCCGACTGCCATGTGCCATACGGCGCCTGACCATCGTGGTAGCCAGGGGTGAAGAACACGTTGCGCTTGCCCGCCACACAGTGCGCGGCGGTGACGATGACGTTGTTCTTGGGGCTCGCGACGATGCTCGCCGAGCAATGGTGGTCGGTAGGATCGGCGCCGTCCGAGAGCGAGCCGATTTCCGGCCTCGGACTGGCGACGACGGTATGCGGGGTGCTCACAGCGGCGGCGGTACCTGGTAACAAGGCGACTACCAGAGCGACTGCCGCTCCCCAGTGGAGTCTCGACATGCGTCCGAGACTACGGCTTGTCGATCATGGTCCGGCGCGGCTTCGCCGAAATCGGTGCCGCTTGAGCGCCTCAGCGGAGGTGCACCACAGCGAACCGCCCGGTCGCGGCGTCCACCGCGGACAGCCGTTCGGCCAGCGAGTGCGCACGGGTGAACACGGCGACCGCGTACCGGCGACCGTCCGGGTAGGTGACCACTCCGGCCTCGTTGCGCACCGCGGGCAGGGTGCCGGTCTTGGCGGCCAGCGTCACTTCCGGGTCGAACCCGGAGGTGAGGCGGTGCGGCCACCGGTCAGGCGCCGGTCAACGCGGTTCGCGCGAGATCACGCAACCAGATGTGTGCGCGGTCGGTGTCGTAGCGCTGGTGCCAGGACAAGTAGATCGGGGCCGGTGGCAGTTCAAGGGGCAGGGGAAGCAGGACCAGATCAAGATCCGCGGCCGCTGAACGCGTGGTGGATTCGGGGGTTGTGACGATGAGGTCCGCGCCGCGGACAAATGCGAACGCGGCTGCTTCGGTTGGTACGGCTGCCATCACGCGTCGGGTGAGCCCGAGCCGTGCGAGAGCCTCGTCGAGACTGCCATCGAGATGTCCGCGGCGCGAGACGGCGATGTGTTCGGCCGCGGCGTAGTGCGCGGCGGTGACGGTTTCGACGCGGGTGAGGGGATGTTCTCGCCGGACGACGATGACGTGATCGGTCTGCGCCACCTGCTCGGCGCGGATGTCGGGCGCGAGCGCGTTGCTTGCGTTGGCTTCGAGGTCGACCTCGCCGCGGCGCAGTTCCGGGGTGTCGGTGCTCGATTCCGCGATGAAGCGCAGTCGCACGCCTG